>NZ_NFKZ01000015.1:0-40199 GCF_002160635.1 Lactobacillus gallinarum | reverse complement strand
AAAACATACTAATCTAGTGTTGGATGATTACTCGACGGAGTAGTCGTTCAACACTTTTTCTTTTACTATGTAAAGTGGAGATGAAGCCAATGCCGTGACTGCTTTGGACACATGATGTCGTAAACAAAACTGGCAGCTTCACCATTCAATTGTGAATCTCGTCTAAGTATGTTGGCTGTTAAAGTCCTGTTGAGAAAATTAGATCTGATTGGATTAGATGGAGGCAGCTCATCTCCAAGTAAAGCGGAGGTTTATTCTTATGGATTTATTGAAAACTGTTTTTGGTATTGATGTTAGCAGCCGGAAGTCTAACGTATGCATTATGGTCAATGGCCAAAAAGTTGATGACTATGCCATCTCCAACGATATGGTAGGCTTCAATCAGTTGCTAGATGACCTTAAGCAGGTTACTAAACCGCAGATTATCTTTGAAGCAACTGGTGTCTATTCCAGAAGACTCCAGGCGTTTTTGGACATGCACGAATTGCGCTATGTCATGATGAACCCGCTGGAAGCCAAAAGAAAGACAAAGGATGACCTGCACCAGAACAAGACCGATAAGCTTGATGCCTTGTACCTTGCCAAGCTGCAGTCTGAGCACCCGCAACGGCTGGCCTACGTTCAAAGCAAAGAATATCAAGAATTGATGGCCAATAACCGCATCTATGAGCAGGCTTCGCACGATCTGATAACCAACAGGAATAGACTGCACAAAGCCATTCAGCTCACTTTCCCAGAGATTGAGCACTTAATGGTTAACCCGAGAGGGAAAAACTACTGGAGTATTGTTCTCAGATTCCCACACCCTGATATCGTATTAGAAACAAAAGAAGCCGATATCATCGACTTCTTAAAAGGCTTATCTGGTATTGGTAAAAAGCGCGCTAACGACATAATGCAAAGTCTTATTCGTTTGGCTAAAGTCGCATGCCCAGCTGTCAAAAAGGACAGTGCACATATTCGTGGCCTCGAAATGGCCATTAACAATATTCTGAGCGCTGAAGAGGCGTGCCAGACAGCTTTAAAGGAGATGACCAAGCTCGCTCCCAAGCGGGATCTGGAGATCCTCACAAGCATTCCAGGCATCGGCGAAAATACCGCTCTAAGAATCATTAGTGAGCTTGGGGATATCAGACGTTTTAACAACCCTAGCCAATTAAATGCCTTCGTTGGCGTTGACCCTCAAGTTTATGAATCTGGCAACCTCACGGCCCACCTGTCAATTTCAAAGCGTGGGACAGCTATCGGCAGAAAGGTGCTGTACTTGGCAATCAACCAAATTCAGTCGGCTAAGAAAGCGGGAAACCCTTCTCATATTGCGGATTATTACGAGAAACGAAAACGGTCTTCTGAGACTGCAAGTCACAAGAAGGCCGCTATCGCATCGATCCATAAATTATTACGGACGATCTTCGCTTTAATTAAGAATGATCAATTATATAGCTATGACGTAGCCAAACATAACCAAAGACTTTTGTCATAAAAATTGATCCAATAGATATTATAACAGCCTCTTTTTTGAAATTACAGAAGGTGGCTGTATTTATCATGCCCTAAATCAGATATTTAACTCGATTCTCCGGGAGCCATTTCCCGATTAGGCCTGTATTTCAAAATAAAATTGCTTAAAATCGTTGATAACACTTGACTTAGAGTAGAAAAAATCGGCCATTTGACCGATCAATCTTAAAGCTTATCTTCAATGTGATATGCAGTGCCAGTCTGATCTTCCTGCATCTTGTCTGCATAGTAGACAGCATAGATACCACTCTTATCATTTTTAGCAATTACAATCTGGCGGCCCGTTGGACGTTCTGCCTTAATAATTTGTGCACTTCTGCGTGCTTCCTTGAAGTCATGGGAAGATGCAATCGCATCCCCCGGATTGAAAAATACAGCTTCGTTCATAGTAAAGCCCCCTTAGTCAAAATATCTTATCTATATTTTACCAAGATCGGCAACCTTAAATCCAATTAGAAGATCAAAAAAAGAGATAGGATTAAAATCCTATCTCTAACTAATATATTATGGGTGGCCAGGGGATCGAACCCTGGACCCACGGATTAAGAGTCCGTTGCTCTGCCAGCTGAGCTAGCCACCCATGTGCTGAATCAATCAACAGATATTATTATGCAATTAACTGGCAAAAAATGCAAGACTTTTTTTAAATTTTTTCGATTTTTTTGGCTAAAACCGCAAAATCCAGTATAATGTAAGGGCAAAGGAGGCATTCCCGATGCCAAAAAAGATTCTCGTCGTCGACGATGAAAAGCCGATTTCTGATATCATTAAATTTAATTTAACTAAGGAAGGCTTTGATGTCGACACCGCCTATGATGGCGAAGAAGCTGTTAAGAAAGTTGACGAATACGATCCAGACTTAATGATCCTGGATTTAATGTTACCAAAGAAAGATGGACTCGAGGTTGCTCGTGAAGTTCGTCAAACGCACGATATGCCAATTATCATGGTAACAGCTAAAGATACTGAAATTGATAAAGTACTTGGTCTAGAAATGGGTGCTGATGACTATGTCACTAAGCCTTTCTCTAATAGAGAATTAGTTGCCCGCGTTAAAGCTAACTTGCGCCGTCGTGACATCGTTAAGAAGGCAGAAGCAGCCAGCCAAGATGATACAGATAAGAATATTAAGATCGGTAACTTGGTTATCATGCCAGATGCTTATATTGTTGAAAAAGATGGTCAAAAGATCGAACTTACTCACCGTGAATTTGAGCTTCTTTACTACTTAGCTCAACATATGGGGCAAGTTATGACTCGTGAACACCTTTTACAAACTGTGTGGGGCTATGACTACTTTGGCGATGTGCGTACAGTCGACGTAACTGTTCACCGCTTGAGAGAAAAGATTGAAGACAATCCAATTCAACCTCAGGTTTTGGTTACTCGTCGTGGTGTAGGATATTACGTAAAACAGCCAAGTGAAGGTTAATGAAGAAAGTCACAAAACTGAAAAGGTAAGTGACTTTCTTTTTTATGTTAAAAATGTTGAATGAATGATGAAAAAACTCAGAGAGAAATTAAACGCTACATTTAATTCAATTAATACTAAGCTAGCGATTGTGTTTATGTTGATGCTGCTAGCAACAATTGAAGTAATTGGAGCTTATTTTACCAGGCAATTAGAACAAAATAGTATTGAAAACTTTCAATCATCGATTCAGATTCAGACGATCGTAAGCAATCAGTTGGCCAATCAACTAGCCAGCGATAGCAAAAATGCCAATGATCGCTTGAATCAAATCGTCAATGATTATAACAATGACTCGATTAGTGAAATTATCGTTGTTGATAATAAAGATACGATTCGTGCGGTCTCTAATTTGAACGATAAAAGCAAGATTGGTCAGCGAATTAACAATACTGATGTTAAGCAAGTAATTTCAACCGGGCACCAGATTAATAAGGTGGTTGATGATCATGGCAATTACATGATTCAGATCTCGCCTTTAACTAGTGGCAACGGTTCGAACAACAATGTTGGTGCAATTTATGTTAAGGCCAGCATGCAGGATGTCTTCGATAATCTGCGGCAGATTTCCTTAACATTCTTGATTGCTTCATTAATTGCGGCACTACTTGGAGCATTTTTAGCACTAGTTATTTCCCGCGCAATTACTCAGCCGATTGAGGAAATGCAAAAACAGGCCCTGCATATTGCCAACGGTGATTATTCTAGTCAGGTAAAAATCTACTCAAACGATGAGTTGGGACAATTAGCCAAAGCCTTTAATACTTTGTCCGTTCGAATTGAACAATCGCAAGAAGAATCAGATAGTGAAAGACGTAGGCTAGATAGCGTGCTGTCGCACATGAGTGATGGTGTGCTTGCTACCGACCGTCACGGCAACGTCAGCGTCGTTAACCACATGGCACTTAGCTATTTGAATGCGAACGAAGATGAGATCATTAATAAGCCAATAGCAGAAGTTTTAGGTTTGAAAGATACATCGTCACAAGATTTGATTTCTAGCCAAAAGGAAATCGTTGTTACTCTTGATCCGGGTACGCGTGATGAAATTATTTTGCATGCTAGTTTTTCATTAATTAAGCGTGTAACAGGTTTCGTATCAGGTAGTGTTTGCGTTCTTCATGATGTCACGGAACAACAAAAGAATGAAAATTCACAAAGACAATTTGTTTCCAACGTCTCTCACGAGTTAAGAACACCTTTAACAAGTTTGCAAGCCTACATTGAAGCTTTAAATGAAGGTGCATGGAAAGATCCTGAAATTGCGCCTAAATTCTTGGAAGTCACTCAGCAAGAAACAAGTCGAATGATCAGAATGATTAACGACTTACTTAGCCTGTCCAGAATGGACCGTGGCGTTTCAAAGATGGATCTGGAATTCGTTAACTTGAATGACTTTGTAAACCATATTTTGAACCGGTTTGATATGATTGTGAAAACCGATAAAAATAAGGGTCACAAAAAGAAATACACTATCAAACGTGAGTTAGGCAATCAGGCCCTTTGGGTAGAGATTGACACTGACAAGATGATGCAGGTGATCGACAATATTATGAATAATGCGATTAAATATTCACCTGATGGTGGTGTGATTACCGTTCGCTTAACTCATAGTCAAGGTCACGTTATCTTGAGTATTTCTGATCAAGGATTAGGTATTCCTAGAAAGGACTTAGGTAAGATCTTCGATAGATTCTATCGTGTAGATAAGGCTCGTTCACGTGCTCAAGGCGGAACCGGGTTAGGTTTAGCCATTGCTAAAGAAATTGTGGAAGCTCATCATGGTCGAATTTGGGCTGATAGTAGCGAGGGCAAGGGCTCTACCTTCTATATTTCCTTGCCTTATGAACCAATGACAGAGGAGGATGACTGGGATGAAGTTTAAATTCAAATTCGGTGAATTTTTCTTAGGTTTAGCTACCCTGCTCGCCATTGTTCTTTCCATTGTTTTATGGATTTTTATCATGACGAGTGACCAGCGTTTTAGCAATATTGGTCAAAATCAGAATAATACTACAAAAGAGCAGGCTCGTAGCCATAGTGCAAAATCACTGTATGATCTGTACATTCCAACTACTTCATACGGTTTTGTAGACGGCAGATTATGCCAGTTGTATGATTCAAAAAATAATTTAACTTTGGAATTTACCAAGGAAATTCAAAAAGCCAAGGCAGTTAGCGATGTAAAGAAAATCGTTAAGTCTCGCGCTAAGTACGAAGAATATTTGAATGATGATGCTTATTTGCAATTAGTTTATCCTGATGAAATCACTTTTTCTTTGTTCAATCATTTGAATAATTCTAATAATGATAATCGAGAATTTAACCGTTTCTTTGTTTCGCATTCCAATAACATTATTTATTTAGGCAATGATCAAACTAGTGCGATTTACCGCATTAAGATCAAGGGCGCTAACTTTGATAAGTTGCGTAAATTTGCTCGTAATGCCAAAACTAAGAGTCCAGTACACTTGGTTAAATTGCAGGAAGGTTATTCACCATTCTATAGTCGAACAACCAATAGCCAGGTTTACAGCTATTTGACTAATCACCAGTCTTATTCTTACTTCGTTTCTCGCTTATTGGGAACTTCTGGAGTAACTAGCAAGACTAATAAGAGTGGACAAACCATCTATTCTCTCAACTATTACACCAGATTAAAGGTGCCAGATCCTGAATCAGGTGAGCATAATTACTTGTATACTCATTTTGAAAAGAATAAGATTCCGAATGCAACTAACCGTCTGCTAGATAGTGTCTATTATGTGCACCAATTGGGATTGACCGAACAAGATCTGCGCTTCTTTGACGCGGATGGCTCTAATGTGGGCTATGTCAACTATATTGAAGGGATTCCTGTTTTCTTGAACCAGCATGATTTGCAGGTTAAAACTACTTTTTCATATGATTCAATTAACGTTGCCTTCAACAGCGTCAATTTCCAAATTCCGATTCCTTTTGATGGTCAAACTCAAGAGTTAAAGCCGACTGCTGAGGTAGTGAGTGAACTAGGTGCGCATGGTCTTAAGCAATCTGATATTCAACGAATTATTGTAGGTTTCAAGATAGAGAAGGATTCTAGTCACCATAGCTTGATTAACTTAATTCCAACTTATTACGTAAAGGCTTACGATGAGTGGAAGAGCGTTGATGAGTGGGAAAAGAAGAATTTAGCTGCATATCGTAAAAACGAGGATACAGTTAAAACTAATGAGGTGAAATAAAAATGGACCATAAACGAATAGAATGGCTGTTTTTCATTGTTTTCTTATTGATCGATATCTATTTGGGGATTGAGATTCTACGTTCACCCGTCAATTTGAGCGGAGCAGATACAACCACTCGCAGCGTGGCCAGCATTCGTTCAGAAATGAAGTCAGATAATATTGATTTGCCAGATAAACTTTCTAATGCACCTGCTTCAGGCTATTATTTAGCAACCAAAAACCGTAATTATCTTTCCAATAAAATAGATGCTTTGACCAATGTTAACGTACGCTATTCTAAAGACGAAAATGTTCTTTACGCTGCACCTAAGATGACAACGCTCTTGGATAAAAATCCTAAAAAGGCACTGGAACAAGTAAATAAATTCAAGAATGATCCTAAGAATGTCCCTTATGGAAAAGAATTCAAGTATGAGCCAGATATGTCCAGCGAAGACAATTATGTTTTTGTACAAACAACTGACTATGGCGAGATTTATGCTGGTTCAGCTCAATTGAGCATCGCGGTCAAGGATCATCAGATTATCAATTATGCGGAATCTTACATGGGTCCAGCTAGTCCAGTAAGAGAATTACAGTCAACGATCAGTGCAGTGCGTGCAGTGCGTGCGATGTATACTAATCGAGAGTTGACTAACAATTCGAAGGTAACGCAAATTAAGTTGGGCTATTCTAAGTTGACTGAAGTTCGTGGCAGTACGATTTTGTTACCGACTTGGTTAGTCTGGATAGAAAACAAGACCACTAAGAATATTACGTTAAAGCGAGTTAACGCATATACGGCGCAAATGCTCCAGTCGACTACGTATAACGTTGAAAAGTAGAGAGGTAAAGACAAAGATGAAGGTTTCCGTTTTAGCGAGCGGGTCAACCGGTAATACTAGTTTAATCGAAACAGGCCAGCATAAAATCCTTATGGATGCTGGCCTTTCTGGCAAAAAAACTAAGCAATTATTGGCCGATGTTGGCGTAGACATTAATGATATTGATATGGCGTTTTTGAGTCATGACCATACGGACCATAGCGGTGGTTTAGGCGTTTTGATGCGCCGTTATCCCAAGATCGATGCTTTTGCTAATAGCGGCACATGGCAGTATCTATTAAATACGCAAAAGATCGGTAAGTTGCCGGCAGAGCAGATGAATACGATTGAACCAGGGCAGACTAAAACTTTTGGCGATCTCGATGTTACGGCATTTGCAACTAGTCATGATGCGGCCGAGCCACAGTATTATGTTTTTACAAGTGGTGGAAAACGAATTGCGTTTTTAACAGATACAGGCTATGTCTCTGAAGAAGTTGAGGGGACGATTGAGGATGCGGATGCCTATATGATGGAATTCAATTATGATACTATGATGCTAAGAGATGGACCGTATTCTTGGTCGCTTAAGCAGCGAATTCTGTCAGATGTTGGGCATTTGTCAAACGATGAAGCAGCCCAGGCTTTAGTTGATGTGGTAACGCCCAAGACGAAGCATATCTTTTTGGCACACCGTAGTCAGCATAATAATACGGAATACTTAGCACATGAGACGGCGAAAGAAATGCTGATTGAAGGGGATGCAAATTTGAGTGATGATGTGCAAATTATTGATACAGAACCCGCTAGTCCAACAAAGTTGATAGAAATTTAGCAGTTTTTGTATAGATTATTCATATATTTTTCAAATTTGCTTGGTATAGTATTAACAATGATATGAGGGGAGAGTAACGGTATGGTAGAAAATCAAAATGATAATCAAAATCAACCTAGAAGAAAGAGCGGTAACAAAATTATCGCTACTGCAGCAATCGTTGGTGTAGTTGGCGGACTTGTCGGCGGTGGCGTGTCTTATTACGCAATGGACCAAATGAATAATGGTCAAGCTAATAAAACTGCACAAACCAGTATTTCTTCAAGCAGCAGCAAGGTTTCTGAAAAGAGTGCCAAAAATGGTGGTACGATGACTGCTGCTTATAATGATGTGAAAGGTGCGGTTGTTTCTGTCATTAATTTGAAGCGACAATCAGCTTCAAGCGGTGCAGATTCACTTTATAGTAGCTTGTTTGGCGATGATAG
The DNA here is from genome assembly GCF_002160635.1 of Lactobacillus gallinarum. Classification (NCBI taxonomy): domain Bacteria; kingdom Bacillati; phylum Bacillota; class Bacilli; order Lactobacillales; family Lactobacillaceae; genus Lactobacillus; species Lactobacillus gallinarum. The sequence goes on along the minus strand of NZ_NFKZ01000015.1, from coordinate 31,917 downwards.
CGACAGTTCTTCAAGTAAGAGTGGCAAGCTTGAAACTTATAGTGAAGGTTCTGGTGTCGTTTACATGAAATCTAATGGTAAAGGCTACATTGTAACTAACAACCACGTTATTTCCGGTAGTGACGCAGTACAAGTTTTGCTTGCTAATGGTAAAACTGTAAATGCTAAGGTTGTGGGTAAAGATAGTACAACTGACTTAGCCGTTTTATCAATTGATGCTAAGTATGTAACTCAAACGGCTCAATTCGGCGATTCTAAGCACCTAGAAGCCGGTCAAACCGTAATTGCGGTTGGTTCACCACTTGGTAGTGAATATGCTTCTACGGTAACGCAAGGGATTATTTCAGCACCTGCAAGAACAATCTCTACTTCATCAGGCAATCAACAAACAGTTATCCAAACTGATGCCGCAATTAACCCAGGTAACTCTGGTGGTGCATTAGTTAACTCAGCTGGTCAAGTTATTGGTATTAACTCAATGAAGTTGGCACAATCAAGCGATGGTACTTCTGTAGAAGGGATGGGCTTCGCAATTCCTTCAAATGAAGTAGTAACTATTGTTAATGAACTGGTTAAGAAGGGTAAGATTACGCGTCCACAACTTGGCGTGAGAGTAATCGCACTTCAAGGTATTCCAGAAGGTTACAGAAGCCGTTTGAAGATTAAGTCTAACCTTAAGAGTGGTATTTACATTGCATCTGTCAATAAGAGTGGTTCCGCTGCAAATGCAGGCATTAAGAGTGGCGATGTAATTACTAAGGTTGACGGCAAGAAAGTTGACGATGTTGCATCGTTACACAGTATCCTTTACAGTCACAAAGTCGGTGATACCGTAAATGTAACCGTGAACAGAAATGGTAAAGACGTTGACATGAAGGTAAAACTTGAAGGCAACTAATTAATAAATAAAAATATTTAAGCAAAGAAAAAGAGCTATATCATGCGGATTAAATGCAGATATAGCTTTTTTTATTAACTATAATAGTGTGTAACAAGAAAAAGTTCGTTTTCTTCATTTGTCAAGAAACTGCTAATGAAAGAGTGCTTGTTGACAAATGTGGATAACTCTGTGGATTGTGGATAACTTGACTGATTTTTTGCTTGATTAGTGTGGATAATATTTTTAAAAATAAGTGAATAAATTTTGTTAAAACGTGCGTTCATGCTGGTATGTTAAGCTTTTTAACGTAAAGTTTGTGAAAAATGCTTATCCATAGGCAAAATGTGGGAAAGTTTTTTGAAAAAAATTCAATAAAATTTTGACCACAAAGTATTGAAGATGTAGTTAATAATACCACAAAATGTAGATTGTGTTTTGAACAGGATGTGGAAAACTACAGTGGAATTTCTGTTAATTTTGATGATAAACTAGTAAGTATGAATATTAAGATTGTTTGTGTTGGAAAATTAAAAGAAAAGTATTTTAAAGATGCGATTGCGGAATATAAAAAGCGGCTAAGCCGCTTTGCGAAAGTGTCGATTGTACAGGTGCCTGATGAAAAAGCACCGGAGAAATTCAGTGTGGCTGAAGATGAACGCGTCAAGCAGATCGAAGGCGAGCGGATTCTGAGCAAGATTAAGGATAAGGAGTATGTCTACGTGACTGCGATTAAGGGTAAGCAGCGCAGTAGCGAAGAATTTGCAAAGGAGATTCAGGATCTGGCTACGTATGGGCATTCGGATATCACGTTTGTGATTGGCGGCAGCCTGGGAACCAGCGATGCTGTTAATAAGCGCGGGGATGACCTGATTAGTTTTGGTAAGTTGACGATGCCGCACCAGTTGATGCGGGTGGTATTGATTGAGCAGATCTATCGTGCGTTCATGATTAATTCGGGTAGTCCGTATCATAAGTAGAGCAAAAATCCCTAATAAGGGATTTTTTAATTTGCGCATTTTCAAAATAATGTATACTCATTTCACGATAGAAATATACTATGCCATTAGTTTAAGTTAAGTGATTTTAGATATTTAGGAAGGACAAAATCATGAACAAGAGAACTAAATTAATCAGCTTGGCTGTAGCTGCCTTGTTAACGGTAGCACCTACAATTGCTTCAACTGTACAAGCTGATACTACGACAAATGCTGTTACTACTACTGCTAATAAAACTAGCACTAATCCTGTAATTACATTTGCTGGTAAAAGTTATGATCAGGATCAATCAATTAATGATGTAACGGATAATGCTTCATTTAATTACATCCCTGTAAGAAAAGTGAATTCTATGAGTGATACACTTGCAGCAATTCAAAAAGCTTTTACAGCTACAGTTTCTAGCAATGATAAAACTCCTGTAACAGTTAAAGTTAACATGGATAGTTTTAACTGGGAGGTAGCTGGTAAATATCCAACTACGGTAACTGTGGTACAGTAACAGTTAACAATGTTTCATATACTAGACTTAATAGTGCCAATTCGGATATATACATTCATACCTCTGATATTGAAGGTAGCGGCAATACGTCTAGTGATACTAAGCTCACTACTTCTGCGGAACCAGTTAATAAGACTTTGATGCATACTGCTATTCTTTATAACGATAAAGGTAAGTCATTAGGCAAAAAGTATTACTCTTATCGTAAAGTTTCTGTTTTACCAAATACAGTAGATATTAATGGTAGCGAATATTATAAATTAGCTTTAGGAGACGACTACAACGAGGCTTACATCAAGGCTTCAAATATTGATGGTACTAAGCGTACTTTAAAACGTAACGCCTACGTTTACGCAACCAGCAAACGCCGTGCCGATTACACTGTACTTATAAAGGGTCGAATCATCACCACATATGGTGGCTCATACAAGTTCAGGAACGGCAAGCGCTACTACCAGGTAGCCGGCGCAACCACAACCAACAAACGCTACGTTAAAGTAGTGAACTTCAAATAGGCTCACAAACGCAGTGAAAGAATGAAGAAAGACGAAGAAGCAGAAATTACTCCTTCGTTTTTGTTTTATTCTTAAAAAAGTAAACGTATTTAACATTTTTACATCAAAAAAGACTGACCAATCAAGGTCAGTCTATTATTATTCATCATATTGATCCAGCCACTTCTGCAGCAGTGCAACATATTCATCAGTTTGTTCAACAAATGACATGTGGCCGCATCCTTCAAACAACCGCCACTTACTGCCGGCAATCTCGTCTTGCATTGTTTTAGCCACATATGGCGTACATAAATCATCGGTTCCACTCGTAATCAGAGTTGGAACTTTTATTTTACCCAATTTATTCGTGTACTCATAGTCATGCAGATTGCCTTCCGGAGTATATTCATTCGGTCCCCATGCTGTTTCATACGCAACGGTGCCGCCACGCTTTTTGCGCATCACGCACTCCGGCCAGGTCTTCGTCATATCGATGGCATGTTGATTCATGAAATGCTCGTTAGCCTTCAAATAGTCAGGATCGTTAAAATTGCTGGTCAACTCAGCTCTATGAATCGCTGCTTGCTCCTCAATTGGCAAATACCTAATCATGCGGTGGAGTTCTTTACTCCAAAGGGATGCCGATGACAGGGTAGAAGACAGAATCAAGCTCTGAATGCCTTTTGGATGATAGTCACACATGTAAATAATGGCGAGCATCCCGCCCCAGCTTTGTCCAAGCAAATGCATCTTGCGTAATGCCAAATGTTCACGTAACGCTACTAATTCCTTCACCCAAGTTTCCTTAGTGTAAAGTTCAGGATGATCATCAGGGATGCTGCTTTCACCGCAGCCTAATTGGTCATACATAATGATGCGGCGCCCGTCTTTTTGTGCTAATTCATCCAGCACCTCAAAATAATTGTGGCTTGAGCCAGGTCCGCCATGAAGCAGCACTAGCGGCGGCTTTTTGCTTCTTTTACCAACAATTCGATAATAAGTTTCATAGCCCATGAAGGGCATCTTTCCTTCAATAATTTCCATCTTTTTGCCTACTTAAAAATAAACAACGAAATATTAACCAAAATCAATAAAGTAAAGAAGATCAGCCAATCTTTTTTTGTTAATGGAATTGCCACGATAGTTGATCTCTTCTGTCCTTCGACATAGCCGTGGGATTCCATTCCTTGCGCTAAATTGTCGGCGGAGTTGAGTGCTACCAAGATTGCCTTAAAGTAGAGTACCGGTGACCAAAAACTCAGATACATCCCGCGCATCATGGCCGCAGCTCTAATTTGTTTAACTGCAATTTTCATTCGCGGAATAATATTGATTGCCGCCAAAACGCCATACGCAAATTTACTAGGTAGATGCAGATTTTGTTCAAGCGAACGAGCGAAATCTGTCGCCGTAGTGTTTCTCGTGACACAAGCAATGGTCAAAGTATAGACGTACACACGGGTCGACAGATTCCAAGCGTAATATGCATCAGGCGTCGGTGAGAACCAAAACAGCGTCGCAAATATCGTGAACGCTGCGATAAATGGCACGGCGATTAACAAAATCAATTCCTTGATCCTGATTCTAGTAATTAATAGATAAATCAACGCAAAAACAATGACAATCAAATTGGTAGTTAAGCTAGCCTTCAAAGATATTTCCAGGGAAATGATAAAAGCCAAAATAAACTTTAAACTAGGATTCATGGCTACTCCTCCACATATTTTAGCTGCTGGTCCGCAAAAACAAGCCTGTAATCGCAAAATTGAGCTAATTCGTCTATCTGATGGCTAATGATTAAAAACGTATGGTGGAGCTTCTCTTGGCATTCTTGCATCAGTTGCAGAACTAACTCAATCGAGTCATGATCCAGTCCGATCAGAGGCTCATCAATTAGCAACACATTATGCTTAGTCATCAGCATTAACAAAATTTGCAGCTTCTTTTGCTGACCACCAGATAAAGAATAAACTACTTGATCAAGATGCTGTTTTAGCTGTAATTTGTCTAGCCATTCATCAATTTTTTCATCAGTAAAAAAGTGATTGCGGTCTTTTTTGCTTAACTCAATCTCATCCTTGACGGTGACTGTTAAGAACTGATCGCTTGCCTTTTGAAAAATTTGTGCTACCTGAGATAAATATTTATGGTATTTTATCTTTGCAATTTCATTATCTAAATAGGTAAAATTACCTTTGTACGGAATCATTTTAGTCATTGCTTTAAATAGTGATGTTTTGCCGACACCATTTGAACCAGTAATTAGAGTTGTTTTGCCGTAGATTTTTAGTTTGTTTTGTTTAAGCAAAAGACGATTTTGTCTGATCTGTGTCTTGTTTAGCTCGAAAACGGGTGTGCCGGTTGGCAACACAAAAGAATAAGATCGTGCATGGAATTGTTTATTTTGCGTAAACAATTTATTTTTTTCATTAGCAGATAATTCTTTAACGGTTTTACCTTCAAATTGATATAGTTGATCACAAATTTGCTCATAATCATCCAATACGTGGTCGCTTAATAGGATCGTTCTTCCAGTTTCAGCTAAGCTTGCTAATTTTTTTATCAAAAAATGACGTGTGTTAGGATCACAACTAGCAAAAGGTTCGTCTAGCAAAAAAACATCGACATCCATTGCGATTAAGACGGCTAGGGCTACACGCTGCTGTTGACCACCTGATAATGTACTAATTTTTTGGTCAAGCAAATCTGCAATTTTGGTGAATTCCACTGCCTTTTTTATGTGGAGGTCATAATCCTTAGCTTTTATTTGCAAATTTTCTAACGCAAAGACGATTTCTTCACGTGGCGTTGTCATCGTAAATTGTTCCGCAGCATTTTGAAACATCATGGCCGCTTTTTGACCATGAAGATCAATTCCTCCTGTTAATTTTCCAGCATATTTTGGATAGAGTCCCGCAATAATTTTTAGTAGCGTGGATTTGCCGCAACCTGTTGGTCCAATTAAAAGATTAAAACCAGGTGCGATATTCATATTAAGCTGGTGGATAAGGGGTTCTTTTTCGTAAGAAAAGGTTACATCACTAATTTCTATCATCATAATTCTGATTGTACAAAATGATTTTTTGCCTGTCTACTGCCGTAAAAGAGTCATTTCGATACAATAAAGCAATTATACACAATGCTAAATATCTTTTTGTTTTATAATGTACTTATAGTACTATTATTATTTGTTTAATTAAGGAAGGTGGACATATGGCAGCTGTTGCTCTGGATCAATATCTGGCTAGCGTATTAAAATCAAACATAACAGATAAGAACGAGGTAAAACTCGAGGCTGGCAATCCCGATTTTGATCTGTTTACAATCTACCTTGAAAATCATAATACTGGCATTCATCGCTATCGCATGGATGTCTCGACAATCTTATATGTCGCCAAAGGTACTGTGACGATTAAGAGTGGTGAAAAGATTATCCCAATGAAATCCGGTAATGTTCTTTTACTTACGGAAAATAGCATTTATGAGATTACCAAACAAACATCAGATACAGTACTTGCTAAACTAAAATTTAAGCCTGGTTTTAGATATCGTAAATACTTTAATGATTTTAGTTATAAAGGCAGCAGGGAAATGAAGGTTATTAAGCAAATAGTTGATAGCCTTGAAAACGAGCATGCTTTATGGTTAAAAAATAATCAAATCACTCGTGCCTCTCAAGTAATGCAACATATTATTGGAGGATATTTGAATAATGATATCTTCATCAAGGCATTAATTCAGGCCGAGTTAACGGTGATGCTTATTATTTCAATTAGAACTCAAAGAATGGCAACGCCAACTAATTTGGATAAAACTAAATTTGAAAAGAAATCATTGAATAATTATATTGATATGCACTTTGCGGATGCATCTCTAGCAGAAGCAGCTAAGTACTTTGGCTTTAATCCTAACTATTTCTCAAATATGGTTAAAGCTAAGACTGGTAAGAGCTTTGTTGATCATGTAGATGAGAGAAGAATGCAAGAAGCACGTGAATTGCTTGCCCAACCAGATTTATCATTGAAAGAAATTATCGGGCGTGTAGGTTATTCAAGCAAGTCTTTCTTCTATAAGAAATTCAACCAATACTATCACATGACGCCAGCTGCTATGCGAGAAGAGCTATTTAGACAAGCTAATATCAATTTAAAGTAAAAAGAATCTGGAAATTTTCCAGATTCTTTTTTTACATGTGTTCAAGTCTGTTAATTCTATCTTCTGTAGGTGGGTGAGTATCGAAAAGATGCGATAGGCCATGATTATGGAATGGATTTTCGATATATAGCCCAGCACTACTACGATCAGCCTGCTTCATTGGCTGACTATTTTCGATTTTTCTCAAAGCAGAAATTAATCCTTGCGGATTACGCGTTAATTCTACAGAGGAAGCATCTGCTAAATATTCTCTATTGCGTGAAAGAGCCATTTGAGCAAGGGAAGCCGATAATGGTCCTAAGATTAAAACAAAGACAATGGCTACCACTTTAAAGATCATCTCAAAGGCATTTGAATCCCGATCATCGTCACGATCGCGGCCGCCACCAGCAAACCAGATGTAGCGAGATGCCATGCCGGAAATAAAGGAAATTACTCCGACCAGCACAACAGCAATGGTAGAAAGCAGAATGTCGTAATTGCGTACATGTGATAATTCATGTCCTAGTACGCCTTCTAGTTCCTCACGATCCATCAGTTGAAGAATGCCTTCTGTTACAGCTACCGCACTGTGGTTAGGATCTCGTCCTGTCGCAAAGGCGTTGGGACTTGGATCAGGAATAATATAGACGCGGGGCATTGGTACCCTTGCTACCATAGCCATATCTTCAACGATATGCCACAATTCAGGATTATCTGCTTCCTGAATTTCTTGAGCATGGTTAAGACTCATAATCATATTGGCCGGATTTTGCCACATAATTAATAAGTAAATTAAACTACCTACTAAGGCAATGATGATTCCCATCCATGGACTATTGCTAAAAAGATAGCCTAGTCCAGCACCAACAAGGGCTAAAATTACCACAAAGAGAACCATAATTAACGCAGTTTTACGCTTGTTACGGGCAATTTGTTGGTATAACATAATTTTCCTTCTAACTAAAACTTAACTTTAGGAACAGCCTTTTCTTCAGTTGGGGTTTCCAAGTAATCGATCTTGGTAAAGCCATGAATTTTGGCGATCAAGTTGGAAGGGAAAGTAAGCAATTTTTGATCGTATGATGCAACACTTGAGTTGTAAAGCTGACGAGAGTAAGCAATCTTGTTTTCTGTGTTGGTTAATTCTTCTTGAAGTTTTAAGAAATTTTGATTTGCTTTTAAGTCAGGATATGCTTCGGCCAATGCAAAAATTGATTTTAAAGAATCAGTAATTTGATTGGACAACTTCATTGCTTCTTCGTGATCTCCCTGAGGAACGTTAACTAATTGATCACGTAACTTAACTACATCTTCTAAAGTTGATTTTTCATGTTTGGCATAGCCTTTAGTAGTTTCAACTAAATTAGGAATTAAGTCATTACGGCGCTTAAGTTGAACATCAATTTGACTCCATGATTCATCAACGAAAACGCGAGATTTTTGCAATCCGTTGTAAATTACAATATAAATACCGACTAATAAGACAATGATAATTAAAATTATCCATACTAATGGTGACATAATATTCCCCTTTCTATACGTTTATTTAATTTTATCTATTTCTGATATTGGAGGCAATAAAAGAAGAATGTCTAAGCGACATTCTTAATGAAAAATATTAAATTCTGAAAATTAATAATCCTAATCCAACTATGGTTAAAATAATCAAACCGGCAAATTGCATGATTGTCCATTGAATAAAGAATTTCTTCTTACTTACACTACCGTGTTGGTTGAAAGTCTTTAATACCAACATATTGGCCATTGAACCAATAGCTGAACCAAAACCACCGATGTTTGAACCCAAGAATAATGCTTGTACATAGTTAGTAAACTTACCAACTAAGATAGTCGATGGTACGTTACTCATAACCTGACTTGAAAGAATTGAAGCGAAATAAGTTGAAATTTCGGAGTAAACCATACCATGAATTAAGTTAACAATTGCGGGAATTTGTTGGATATCACTAATAAAGATGAAGAAGCCTGTAAAGGTAAGAAGTAGGGCATAGTCAATCTTAAGCATTATGCGCGGATTGATGGCAAGTGCTAAAACTATGGCGACAATTAATGGCCAAATGATATCAATTGCTCTGAAGACGCCAAAGAAGAAGAAAATAAATACTACAGTTGTAATAATAGTAGGACGCCAACTAATTCTGATAGGTTCTGTTTTTTGAGTAGGAATATCTTTTTTAGGAATAAACAAAAAGACCAGCCACATGATGATCAATGAAACTACCAAATAAGGTACAGACCATTCAAAAAACTTAATTGGACTTACGTTGTAGCGACTTACTAAGAAAATATTGTGCGGATTCCCCCATGGTGTAAATGCAGCACCAATATTTGCCCCCATACCAATTAAGGTAACTGGCAAAATTTGTGGTAGCTTGTAGCGCTTAGCGATATTTAAATAAAGTGGAATTAAAGTTAATACAGTAATGTCATTACCTAAGAACATACCGGCGATAACGGCCAAAACCGTGAACAGCATGTTCAACTTACGCGTATTATCTGCGATACTCGTAAGTTTGTACGCTAAAACATCCAGAACGTGCAAATAAGCATAGATCTGGATCAGCGTCAGCATTGCGGCAACAGACCATAAAGTGTGAAAGTTAATATCTGCTAACCGCGGCTTAGCGAAAAAAAGACTTACTACTGTAATTAAAACTGTAATCTGTAAAATTCTATCTTTAGCAATATTCTTTAAGACGGTCATAAAAGGGCCCCCTTACGTATTACAATCGTCTAAAAACCCTATGTACCATTTTGAGCCTTTTTGTGGTTGCATGCAATGATAAATTTTAAAAATATCAAGATTAGCGGCATTTTCGAGCATATTTTTAGTTAGTTGGAACTAGTCGTGCTATATTTAAATAAGTAAATTAATCAAATTTAGATTGAAAAGAGGAAACAAAATGACGGAGAATGCAATTTCAATCAATATTAAACCAGATGCTGCAGAAATGATTAAAAGCAAGATGGATGCAGATCACCAAATTGTCATCTTGGCTTTAGATGATGGTTCAACCAAGTATTCTAAAAAAGGCGGCACTTGTACTATTGGCGACAGCTTCCAGTTTGTAATCCTTGCTGAAAAAGATCCTAAGTATAATATTTCAATCGAAAATAATGCTGGTCTTGACTTGTATACTGCTCAGCCGGAAACAACTTTCTTTGAACCAGGTCTAGTGGTAAATGCGCGCAACTCAACTTTGAGTTTATCTTCAGACAGCGGCATTATTGATGGCGGGATGACCGTTACCCAATATGAACCTGAAGCAATTACTGCTGATGATCTAAAAAACGGCGGTCAATGTTAAAAAATAAAATTAATCATAGGGACGAGGGAATGACCTCGTCCTTTTTTAGTATAGAATTAAGAAAGTAATTTCAATGTAAGGGGGGAAGAACAATGACTTTGGTCAAAGAAATAAAAGCAGGTAGTCGTGAATTTTGCCAAAATTGGCTGCGGTATCTGCTACTTTTTATGGGATTAAGTTTATTTAATCAATTTATTGTTATTCCATTTTTTCGCTATATTACAACCTTTGTTTTGCAGGCTAGTGCTATTCCGTTCGTATCTTATCAAAATATAGTGACGATCATTACGACGCATACGGTTGCCTTTTTAATTTTGATAATTGAGTTGCTGCTTTTATTAGTAATCTTGTATGCACAATTAGCTTATTTACTTCATGGCGTTTGGGATATTAAGCATCAAGTTTTTACGTGGAAAAATAGTTTTATTCAAACTTGGCAAAATATCAAAAAAATTCGTTTGGGCACGCTTTTTATTTTGATGCTCTATTTTTTATTGGTAGTACCGTTAGCCGATGTCATCTTTAGAACACCACTTTTAAGCAAAGTGCAGATTTCAGAATTTATCTTGGATTATCTGACGAGAACGCCAATCTTGTTAGCCGTTTTGATTGCGTTTTATTTAGCCGCTTTGATCCTTGGTGCAAGGCTAGTATTTGCTTTACCCATCATCGTTTTTGACCACTTAAAGTCGGCGCAAGCAGTAAAAAGAAGTTGGCGATTAACGGCGCACTACCGTTGGCGGACGATTTGCTGGAGGATTATTGTTTTAGCCGTTTTATCTGCAGCAGTCATGACAATTTTCTATTTAGCAATGTATTGCCTGCAGCTATTAGTTGATTTATTACCTGGGAAATGTCCGTTAATTGTAGCCATTATCAATCTTTCGCTTGTTCAAATTATTAGTGAAGTAGCGTTAGTCTATGTTAGTGTACTGGGCTTATCTATTATTTTGAAAGCCTTAAGGCAAGAAAAGATAAGTCAAACAGGTAAAACTAAAAAGATAATTCTAAATACATTAGTTGTGTTTGTACTAGTAATGATTAATGCAATATCCACCAATTATTTATATTTGACTAGTGTAAATGCTAAAGCGCCAGTAATTATTTCTCATCGCGGCGTTGATGATAAAAATGGCGTACAAAACACGTTACAGTCATTAAGAAAAACGGCTAAAGAAAAGCCAGACTACGTTGAAATTGATGTTCATGAAACTAAGGATAAAAAATTTATCGTAATTCATGATGAGAATTTATTGAAGCTAACGGGAGTTAATAAAGCCCCGAATGATTTAACTTTACAGCAATTAGAAAAGTTAACTGCCAAAGAAGACGGCTATCATGCTAAGTTAGTTAGCTTTGATCAATATCTTGAGGAAGCCAAAAGACTGCATCAAAAATTGCTAATTGAAATTAAAACGACGGCTAAAGATTCGAAGAAAATGCTGCAGCGCTTTAATCAAAAATATGGCAAAACGATTCTCAAAAATACGTATCAAGTACAATCACTCGACTATCGCGTGGTTGAAGGACTGCACTTAATTAATCCACGTTTGGTTGTCTTTTACATTCAACCTTATAATTTTACTTATCCGCAAAGTGTTGCTAGTGGATATTCAATGGAATATTCTACCTTGAATTCAGACTTTATTTGGCAAGCCCATTTGCAGGATCGTCCTGTTTATGCCTGGACAGTTAATGACGAAAAATTAATGAAGAAGATGATGTATCAACAAGTTGATGGCTTAATTACTGATCGAGTTGATTTAGCTAAAAAGGCAATTAAAAGTTTCCAAAAGGATGCTAGTTATGCTACGCGAATCTTAAATTATATTGTTGTCCTGCATCTGCCGAAAAATTTTGAATCTGCATGAAGACTTGATCTGAAGGGCTGGACATGGTAAACTATACTAGATTTTCGAAAATCTGAAAGGAAGTATAGCATATGCGTAAAGGTGAAAATTACAACACTGGTTGTGAACCAAACCAAAGACCTAAGAACAAGAGAAACGCAAAGAAGCGTGTTGCTCACGTAGCAGCAGTTGTTGCTTTCTTGAACAAGGCCGCAAAAGACGAAAACAAGTAATTTCGTTTTTTAAAATTAAGAAACAGAGGAGGGCTACTAAGAGATCGTTAGATTTGTTAGTAGCCTTTTTTCATGCAATGGGAATTTTGAGAAGGTTAGGTTATGAATAAAAAATATATTAGACTAGTATATTTTGCACTGCTGGCAGCACTGCTTTTTCCAATTATTACATTTTGGCTAGCGGATTCTTTCCAAATTAACGTGATTAACGGTTTGTTAATGATTTTTGTATTAGCAATCTTCGTTGGCCTATTTTCAGCTAGATACTTAGTTAGTTGGCTGATTATTATTTTGACTACAGTTGCAGTTGCTTTTTTGCTGCTGGGGTATGTGGTAATGGCAAGTACTGAAAAGACATTCTTGATTATTGCCTTTCCGGTTGAAGCAATTTTATTAAGTGTGGTGCGACACCATATTTTGGACTGGAGTATTGTCTTTGGTCGTGAAAGCGATGCTAAGCGTTTGATAGGCCACTATGATTTAAACGTGAAGCTGCAGACTTATTACAATGCAAGTAAACTTTATGAAGATTATCTGAGAAAGATGAAACGTTACTCTGACATGAATATTTGGGTTAATGCGGAATTGATCAGTTGGGCACATCACCAACAAGTCGAAGAGCACCATCCACAATATCATGCCAAGTTATTACGTGAGATTGCCAAGATTTTAAAGGAGACACGCCTAAGATGCGAGTTTATCTATTACACTGGCGATGGTAAATTCTTGATCCTTTCACCTAGAGTTACAGATGAGATGTATAAGGAATTAGATGAGCAAGCTTACATTGCTTTGCAAAAATTGGATACCGGAATTCCGTTGATGCTTAAGGTAGCAACTCAGAAAGTAAATTTGCAAAACTGTGAAAAGTTTTCTGATCTGGACAAGCTCTTTAAGCATTTGGAACGAGGCCTAGAAACAGATATCATTGTGGAATATTTGAAGGCTGATCAAAATGACTAATTGGTTTTACTTTTTGGCAGTTGGCATTACGTTGATTTTTAGCATCTGTTTTTTCATCATTTTCTTTTGTACATTAAAAATTTTAAGTAATGTGAAACAGACTTTGATTAAATCGAAGAGGAAGAATGACAATGAGTGATGTAATGCAGATAATTACGTTGATTTCGATTTGGCTATCGCTGCTCATGTCGATGGTTACTCTAAGTGGGGCAATTGCATTTTGGCTAAAGCACAGCAAGGTTTTAGTTAAAATCACACCGCTTCCTCGTTATCCTAAAGTGACGATCGTTGTCCCAGCCCATAACGAAGAATTGGTAATTAAAAATACGGCGACAGCAATTTTGAATCTTAATTATCCTAAGGATAAATTAGAAGTCTTATTTTACGCGGATAACTGTGAGGACCATACTGCTGATGTTCTAGACAGTGTTTTAGCAGAAGAAAGGTTTAAAAATCGTAACGCTAAAGTAATTAGACGAACTGGTACCGGTGGTAAGGCCGGAGTTTTAAACGATGCCTTGAAAATTGCTCACGGTGAATACCTAGGCGTTTATGATGCGGATGCCATGCCTGAAAGCAATGCACTGTACTTTTTAGTTCGAAAAGTGTTGGAAAATCCTAAGCGTTATATGGCGGCTTTTGGTAGAAATAAAACGCGTAACGCTAAGCAGAACTTTTTAACTAGATGTATCAACCAAGAGATCGTTGTAACGCAGCGAATTCAACACTGCGGTATTTGGCAATTATTCAAAATTGGCCGAATTCCAGGTACTAATTTCATTATTAATAAAGAATATGTAGAATCAATCGGTGGCTGGCGTAATGGTGCCTTGACCGAAGATACCGATATTTCCTTTAAGATTATGGGCTCAGGCAAATTGATTGCACTGGCTTATAACTCTGAAGCTTTCCAGCAAGAACCAGAAAGATTGAAGGACTATTACTTCCAGCGTTTGCGCTGGGCTAAAGGCAACTACGAAGTGGTCATCAACAACTTCAAGCACTTGTTTGATCGAAGCAATTGGCGCGTAAAACTAGAAACGTTTTATTACTCATGTACTTTCTTCTGGTTTAATGCCGCAATTATTTTGTCTGACATTATTTTCTTAGCCAATGTGATTGCAATGATCGTCCATATTTGGCAGCCAGGAGTGCAATTGCCATTCACAATTACTTCAAGCAACATCTTGCTGGCACAGATTTTGTTGCTTAATTGGCTACTGATGATTTTGCTTTATATTTTGCAAATTTATGCGGCCATGTGTACGCAGTTTGGCCAGGCAACTACTGGGCAAATTTGGCTAGCCTTGGCCTCATATTTCTCATATTCGCAATTGTTTATCGTAGTTTCCGTTCATGCAGTATGTTCAGTTACGGCCGATAGATTGTTCCACCGTGATAGTACTAAGTGGGTTAAGACGAAGAGATTTGCCGATTAAGGAAGAAAAATGAAGAGACTAAATCATAATCATCATTTATCCCTGTATTTTATAGTTATTATCGCTATTTTTTCAGGGATTATGGCATATGTACGATTGCAAAACGGTAGCCAATTGCGCCACAATTTTTATAGACAATGGCACGAAGATTACGTTGTTAAAGTTAATAAACAAGAGAGTTTTATTGATACGACGCCAAAAACAAAAACCAGAACCGCGCTATCTGAAGGGCAAGGCTACGGCATGTATATTGCTGTTTTGTCTGCTAAAAGAAAGTGGAGCAAGAAAGAATATTTTGATCAACTGAATAATTTTTATCTCAAGCACCGCGAAACGATTAATAAAGACAAGACAGCATTAATGTCTTGGCGTGCCGTTGAAAATAATGGTCACTGGACGATTAATAAAAATAGTGCCACAGACGGTGACTTATTTATTGCCCAGGCATTATTACTAGCCAGCAAGCAGTGGCATGATGATAAGTATCAAAAAGAAGCGCATGCCATTTTGCAAGATATTTTGCGCTATGAGTACAATCCTGATACTGAAACGCTGACTGTCGGAGACTGGGCTGATTCGAAGTCCAGGTACTACAATTTAATGCGGACTTCTGATGTGATGCCGGAATTCTTCGACAACTTTTATCAAGAAACAGATGATAAGCGCTGGCTCGTGATCAAAAATACGATGCTTAAGCGACTTAACCAGCTCAGTCATCAAAATAAAACTGGCTTAGTGCCTGATTTTGCTTGGGTAAGCAAAAATGACGCCAAACCGGTTAAGCCTAAGACTATTTCAACGGAAAATGATGGCTACTATTCTGCTAATGCTTGTCGTGTTCTGATGATGTTGGCGGGATGCAATGATCGCTCAGCACAGAACACTTTAAAGAGGATGCTTAAATTCTTTAGTAAGCAAAACACCATAACAGCAGGCTATACTCTAAAAGGCAAACCATTAAACAAGTACCAGTCTGCCAGCTTCAGTGCACCGATTTTCGATGCCGTATCGTTCAATCGAAATGAAGGCTATGACGATTTGTTCATGTCTCAGCAGTATATTTTTACGCGTCATTTACCGCGAAATAATTATTATGATGCCGCATTGACGACAATGGCTGCTTTAGATGCTGATAAGCTATAAAAAAATCCCACAAAAGTGGGACTTTTTTTATTTTTGTTTTTATTTATTCACTTGTTCTTGCATCCCGGCAAATGCTCGTCGCAAAGCTAGGATACCGACCATTATGGCAGCTATATTTGCATCTTATTTTGATTTTTGATAACATAGTAAAAATTTTTAAACATTTTTAGCAATAAATTTTTAAGAGGAGGACAAAAAATGGGATTAAATGCATACATTCAAGGTTTTAACAGTTTAGAGTCAATCGATCGTGCACCAGGTTACTTCAAGTACCACCACCACTCAGTAGCTGATCACTGCTTCAGAACAGCTGAACTCGCACAAATGATGGGTGATATCGAAGAAGTTCACGGCAATAAGAAGATCAATTGGAAGGCTCTTTACGAAAAGAGTTTGAATCACGATTATACTGAACGTTTCATCGGTGATATTAAGACACCGGTTAAATACGCTACTCCTCAACTTAGAAAGATGATTGGTGACGTTGAAGAAACAATGACCACCAAGTTCATTAAGGATGAGATTCCAGAAGAATTTCAAGAAATTTATACTAAACGTCTCTCAGAAGGCAAAGATGATACTTTAGAGGGTAAAATTTTATCAATCTGTGATAAATTAGATTTGTTATATGAAGCTTATGGAGAAATCGAATTAGGTAATCCGAACCCGGTTTATATGCAAATGTTCAAGGAAAGTCTTGAAACGATCAAGAAGTTCGACGATTTAGTTTGCGTACAATACTTTATTAAGAAAATTTTGCCAGATCTTTTTAAAGGTGATTTCGCGGGAAAGGATAAGATGCAACGAATAGCTTTTAGCATTCTATTGTTAGGGGATGATTAGGTGAAATTTCAATGTAGTTCATGCGGGCTGCGCATGGACTCTTTGCATTTTAAGCAAGAGGGGTTAATGAATCCTAAGTTGACCAGTATTTGCGACATTTGTATCACGCGCAACCTGAATCCGGAAGATTACGCAAATGATGCGGTCGCAACTTTTGCTCAAAGCTTGCTTTACACGTTTGTCGGTGCAAAGAAACAAGATCAATCAGGTTTTATTGTGAAAAATAAAAAGGACCGTAAAAAATACGAGGCCTTTTTACAAGATTATGATGGCAATGAAATCGCCCGCCAACAGATTAAAAGGTCTGATTTGAATTTGGCGGTAATTAAAAGCGAAGATGGCAAGCTTAATTATGTGCCTAACCAAGGCGTAACTTTTGAGCAAAATTTAAAGGGAATGGATTTGGAGATCAATTTCCAGTTAAACGAAGTTGATTTTATTGATCGTGAACGCATTCGGGCCAAGTATAAATACCGTTGTCAATATTGCGGCAGACGTGGCCGCAGCGTAGATCATAAGGATCCTGTTTCTCTTAGTCACAACAACAGCTTAGATAATTTAACTTTAGCTTGTGCGGAATGCAACCGAATTAAGTCGGATATGCCTTATAAGTTGTTTATTCAACTGAATGATCAAATTTCTGAGATCAATAAAAAGCTAGTTAAGTATGAAGATGCGCTAGGTACTTTGAGAGAAGAATTTGAGCATCGTCGGCGCTATTTAGCGGCTCAAGTACACCTTAAGGGTGTGATCAATGATCCTGAGCTAAATGCGATTAGAAAGCAAAATAAGAGCTTACAGGATGCCATTGATAGTTTACAAAGTGATTATGATGATTTGCGTCAAACGCGCAAGACATATTTTGATACGGGCTGGAAATTAGCTCGCATTAAGGAAAATAAGGATATTATTTAAAACGTAAAAAAGCGCTATTTTTTGTAAACTCAATTTAAAATAGAAAATGAGTTTTAAAAAGATCATCCCCATATAGGAATGATCTTTTTAATTTTGATCTATCTAATTCGATCTTCTGGATCAAATAAATATTTGTCCCATTTAACTTCATTTTGGACAGTAGGGTGGAAGAGCAAGAATGCTAGCAACAGTTGACCAACGTAAGGAATTACGCCCAGCCACCACCAACCACCGTTAAAGCCTGCGTCGTGCAGACGACGAACAGTGTGACCTAATTGTGCTAAAAAGGCCCAAATAGCTGCTGCAATAAAGAAAATAATAAAAATGATGAAGATTACACCGATTACCTTGGCATCGCCAGAATCAAATTCAGTAACGCTGAAAGGAGCTAAAAGCATGAAAGTAAGTAGGTAACAAGCAAGTACGCCGATTGTCATGATAACTTGGCTAATTGCAGTACCTACCCAGAATGAGGTTCTAGTAGATCTAGCATCCCACTTGAAGCAGTCAAAGAAGTGTTCCTTCAAGATTTGACCAATAGTTGGTATAGGAACATTACTTTTTGCGCCGCCCTCAGGATAATCTTGATCGCTGAACAAGTACTTGCCCCATTTAACCTTGTGTTGGACAGATGGTTGAAGTGCTAAGTAAAACATAAACATTGTGCCATAACCAGTGAAGGTAGCCCAGTACCAGTAGCCGCTGTAGCCAACGTCATGCAAACGACGGATCATTTGACCAAGGCCAGCTAGAAATACCCAGACATAGATAGCAATCGCAACCACAGCGTCGATTACTCTGATACCTGGATTAAGGCCTTCATTGAAAGCATAGAAGCCAACTACAATAGCTAAAATGGCAATAATGAAGTTGGTTAAGACGCTCCACCAGTAGGACTTACGAGTGGTTCTTGCGCTCCAATCGAAGGGATGCAAGTAGGTTTCGTTTAAAATTTGACCAAAACTTTCTGCGGGTGGTTTTGGTAAATCTTCATCATACGATTTGACGAAGTAATACACTCTTTCATTCATAAATATTCCTCCAATTAATTTTTTATTAATTATAAACTAAAAAAGCAGGGAAGTAATCAAACTTCTCTGCTTTTAAAATTTTAAAAGTCCATTTTTCTGAAGTTACTCAGGAACTTTTGTGTCTTTTCGTTCTTTGGATGATCAAAGATTTGATCAGGTGAACCTTGTTCAGTAATGATACCGTCACTGATGAACAATACACGGTCTGAAATGCTCTTGGCAAAGCCCATTTCGTGGGTAACGATCACCATCGTCAAACCGGTTGTAGCAAGCTTTTGCATAACGTCTAGTACTTCGCCAACCATTTCTGGGTCAAGGGCACTAGTTGGTTCGTCGAACAATAAAACTTCTGGATTCATTGAAATCGCACGGGCAATAGCAACACGCTGTTGTTGACCACCAGATAATTGTTGTGGTTTAGCCTTGATAAATGGATCCATACCAACCTTTTTAAGGTTCTCCATAGCAATCTTACGTGCTTCGTCTTTTGAACGCTTGAGGACCAATTCTTGGCCGATCATGCAGTTTTCCAAAACATTCTTGTTTTCGAATAAGTCGAATTGCTGGAATACCATGCCGACCTTGGATCTAAAGGTATTACGGTTGTAACCAGGTGCCAAAATGTTTTCACCGTGGAAATCGATCTCGCCACCAGTAGGTTCTTCGAGCAAGTTGATGCAGCGAAGGGTAGTAGACTTACCACCACCGGAAGGACCAATGATGGTCACGATCTCGCCTTTGTTGATATCGAAAGAAATGTCCTTCAATACCTTGTGAGCCCCATAGGACTTTTGCATATGCTTTAAACTTAAAATTACTTCGTTTGATTCAGTCATTAATTGTTTGCCTCCGCATCTTTTGGAGTACCAACTTGAACTTGGTTAGCCATCAAGTTGTAGTTCTT
This sequence comes from Lactobacillus gallinarum, assembly GCF_002160635.1. Classification (NCBI taxonomy): domain Bacteria; kingdom Bacillati; phylum Bacillota; class Bacilli; order Lactobacillales; family Lactobacillaceae; genus Lactobacillus; species Lactobacillus gallinarum. The sequence goes on along the minus strand of NZ_NFKZ01000015.1, from coordinate 12,258 downwards.
TTTACCTTCAAGTTTCTTTTCAATAAAGTTGAAGATTCTGGTAATAGTAAATGTCAAAATTAAGTAGATTGCTGAAATCATTAAGTAAGTTGGGAAGAACTTGAATGATTGACTGGCAATAGTAGTACCAACGAAGAACAATTCAGAAACTGAGATGATACTCAATACTGAAGTATCCTTGATGTTAACGATAAATTCGTTGGTGATTGATGGTAAACAGTTTCTAATAGCTTGAGGCAAGATGATATGCCACATTCTTTGGTTGTGAGTCATACCAAGTGCACTAGCTGCTTCAAATTGTCCTTCTGGAGTAGAAATAATACCACCACGGATAACTTCGGCAAGGTAGGCACCAGTATTGATTGAAACAATGATTAAAGCGGCAATAGTTCTGTTTAAGTTTAAGTGCCAGAATTGAGCAATACCGTAGTAAATTACAGCGGCCTGAACCATCATTGGAGTACCACGGAAAATTTCAACGTAAACTGATAATAACCATTTTACGAAGTTTAAAGCCCAACGCTTACCGCGAGTAGTTGGGGTAGGGATGGTACGAACGATACCAACGAGCAAACCGATAAAGAAACCAACAATAGTACCAACTAAGGCTAAAAGTAAAGTCATACCAATACCGGACATGATCATGCTGCCGTATTGCTTCCAAGTAGTTACTAACCAGTTTTCCTTCTTAGTTTCGTTACCAGCCTTAGGTTGTTCCTTAACGGCTTGTGACATCAATTGTTCACGCTTTTTGTTAGAAATAGTTCTTAAAGTAGCGTTAACTTCGTTAAGTAATTTAGTGTTGCCCTTTTTAACACCAATACTAGTTACGGAATCATCATGATCAACGTGGAAACCAGCCATCTTGTTCAAGTTAACGGCAATGATGTTAGGGTTAACGCTGTGGTAACTTTCGAATTCGATGTCTTCTGCAACATAACCATCGATGGTACCAGAAGCTAAACTTTGACGCATGGCTGAGAAGTCACGCATAGCTGGTTCACGCTTAGCACCCTTTAATTGCTTGATTAAATCGTAGTGCAAAGTACCTTGTTGAGCAGTTAACTTAGCACCCTTAAAATCAGATAATTTCTTAGCATTTGAGTATTTACTTGCTTTATTGGTAATAACAACGAAAGTACTCTTTCTGTATGGCTCTGAAAAGTTGATAGCCTTACGTCTTTCAGCAGTAGGACTCATACCAGCGATGATTAAATCAATTTTGCCGGAAGTTAAAGCAGGTAATAAACCATCCCATTGAGTCTTTTCAACCACAACTTTTTTGTGAAGTCTCTTACCAATAATTTTGGCGATTTGAACGTCATAACCATTTGCATAAGAATTTGAGCCATCAATTGGCACAGCACCGTTTGTCTTCTTAGGTTGAGTCCAATTGTATGGTGGATAGTTAGCTTCCATACCTATTTTTAATACGCTGGAATCTTTTTTAGCAGCTTGAGTCTCGCGGCTGTTAAAGCTGAATCCAATAAATAAACCGATCAGGATTGTTAGTAATGCTGCAATCCATCTAAATCTTGACTTCAATGAAAAACCCTCCAATGTTTTCAACATAAAGCCAATACAATAAAGCGTAAATAAAAACCTCGGTGCTTCATCAGCAACGAGGTCATAATCATCAGTATTAAAACCAAATCTTATAGCGCTCCCTGGGGACTAACCAGGACAGTCTATAGAATATTGTTCTATAGCCCAACAGATCAACACGCGAATGTTAAATCCATTTCGGCGGCAGCCCTAAGATAACCTTCATTGTCTTCGCGGACTCTGAATTATCTTGTGGTTGTCGCAACCTCTATTGCATTGGAATATTATTTAACTATGGAAAGATAATAAAAGAAAAATTAAAATATGTCAAGTCCATCCATTATTTTTAGCATAATTTCTCTTTTTCATATCTGAAACGTAAGGATTTCCAGTTACGTAATAACGTAGTTTTTTATTAGCCCAAATAGGATCAGATTGATTAATACCCACGCGTTTATCTGCAATAATCTCTTGGGCAGGTTTTCTGTGTTTGTCTTCAAGATCAATTATAAATGGAGAATCAGAAAGAAAATGCAAATTCCAATTCTTGTCGTGTATTCCAAAAGCCTGCATCATTTTGGCTGGGCCATTAGTAAGCAAAACGCCGCTTTTGCCGTTTCTGTTTTTAATCATAGTATCAATTCCCCAAACAGGTTCAATTGCTCTGATAAGAATCCCTTGTGGTTCATTTTCTTCTTGACAGGCAACATCAAAAAAGAAATATTGTCTTTGTGCGTAGATATAAATGGTGCCGCCGCGGCGGTAAAGTCCTTCGTTAGCGGGACTGCGATGACCGCCATAAGAGTGGGCTGCACGATCATCTTTGCCCATGTACGCTTCAGCCTCGACAATATAGCCGCCTAATTTTTCTTTTCCCTCATTATAAATAAGAGGTCGTCCAATTAAATCGTGTGTAATTTCATCAGTTGGACGATTAGTAAAGTAAATTGTGTAGTTCATTTAACGCCTTTCTGGTTTAAATTTTTTAATCTTAGTTATAGACTAATCTAAAAGAGAGGATTCTTTCAAATGAGTGAAATAAAATTAGTAAGAATTTATGATCATGAGCAACCTGCTGGCTATAGAATATTAGTTGATCGTATGTGGCCACGAGGAATAAGCAAAGTTAAAGCGGCCCTGGATGAATGGGATAAGCAGATTGGACCGACAAATGATTTAAGAAAATGGTTTAATCATGAGGATGAGAAGTTCCCGGAATTTGAACAAAAGTATATTGCAGAATTAGATGCCAATGATTTTATGCCTGAGTTTATCAAAACTGTACAAGAGAAATTGAAAATAGGTGATGTACTCTTTCTTTATGGGGCTAAAAATAGGGAACATAATCAAGCGGTTGTTTTGAAGAAATATGTAGAAAAGAAATTGAAGTAAATAAAGAAGCTTATCATAACAGATAAGCTTTTTTATTTTAAATATGCTTATGTCCATGACGTTTAACACGCCAGAAGTGGAAAAGAATAGTCAAAGTTAAAATAGTAAAAACAATGATGGCGAAAACCATGTTTGGTAATTCAAAACGAAGAGGTGGAAGTGCTAAAAGTAATTTTAAGGCGATAATCCCAATTAATAGATAAGCCATCGGCTGTAATTCAGGGATGATATCCATTAATTTAATAATTATTTCGGCAACCCCTCTCATGCAGAGAATACCGATCATTCCACCGATTAAAACTACGACAGGATTACTTGAGACAGCTAATGCCGCCAGAACTGAGTCGATAGAAAATACGATATCCATGGATTCAATTGAGATAACCGTTCGCCAGAATAAAGACAAAACGTGTTTCTTCTTTTTCTTTCCTTTATGGTGAGCGGCCTCACGCTCTTCCTTTTCTTTTTCACGTTCAGCGGCTTGTTTAGGGTGACGCTGATCATAGAAAAACTTAAAAGCTAGGTAGAATAAATAAATACTACCAGCTAATTTAATTTCCCAAAAATGAATTAAATATGTTCCAATTCCGATAACAATAAAGCGGAAAAGGTAGGCACCCCATAAACCATATAATAATGATTTTTCCTTTTCTGCTTTTGTAGGCAACACTTGCGTTTGTGCTGCTAAAACTACGGCATTGTCAACGGAAAGCAAACATTCCATTAAAATCAGGGTTAGGATAATCATCCAATCTTTACCACTGGTTAAAACATGAGCCCAGTTGCCTAGGTCAAAAAATGGGGCATACATTTTAAAGATTGCCATGCATATGACTCTTTTCTAAATCAATTAACCTAACTTTTTCTTTTTGTCCTAGACGATAAGTTCCCACTTGATTATTGGAGAGAATAACTCTGTGGTCTGGAATAAAAATCAAAACAGGATTTAACGCTACCGCATGTGCTACTGCGCGTGCAGAAGTAGCGTTAGGTAATGATGTTGCAATATCACCGTAACTGGCTGTAAAACCATATGGAAGATTTTGCACAACTTGTAATGTTTTTCTTTGGAATTCAGTGCCAAATTCAGAAATATCAATCGGAACATCAAACTTTTTTCTTGTTCCAGCGAAATATTCTTTTAATTGTTCAATATATGGAGCTAATTTTTTAGGATCATGTACAAGCATTCGGTGAGGATAAAAGCTAAAAATGGGAGAAACGCTTTTGTCACCTTTGAGCCCTACGTAAGTCAAACCAAATATGGAAGCTGTTAAAAAGTAAGTCCATGGTTTGATCGTCACATAATCATAATAAAAAACCTCTGCCATATTTTCACCACCTACATAAATTTTCACTTTGAAAATATTAAATGTTATATTAATTCAATATTTTAAATACATCAAGAGCGTCACCAATAATTTGTTTAATTCCTGATGCAGGAATCTTAGTTTTGTTAATGGAAAAAATCTTTGCTTTCTCATTGCGATAGGCCAAAAGTTGAGCAAATGGATAAACTACAAAACTTGTCCCACAAATAATAACTAAATCAGATTTTTGCATAATTTCAACGGATTTAGTTAAAGTTTCAGGCTTAATTGATTCACCATATAGTACTATGTCTGGTCGAATAATGCCACCGCAATTTTGATGGATGTAATTTTGAGAATATTTTTCGTAAAAAATTGAATGGTGACATTTAGTACAATATATATTATATAGATTTCCATGAAACTCTGTCACGTGTTTATTTCCGGCTTTCGTATCCAAACAATCAATATTTTGGGTAATAAGATCACCTTTTTGATTGCAAATTTGAGCGATTTTTTGGTGGATTAGGTTGGGTTTAGCGTCTGGGAAATACATATTATTCATTACAAATTGGTAGAAAAATTCTGGACGGTTGTAAAGAGTGCTTTCACTAAGAATATTTTCCGGACTTTCTTGCACGCCGTTATAAATCCCATTTTTTGAACGATAATCAGGAATGCCTGAATGAGTTGAGACACCTGCGCCGGTTAAGAAAACGATGTGGCTTGCTTTATCAATTTCTTGTTGCAGTTCTATTAAATCAGATTTTTTCATAGTTTATGCCTCTGTTCTATAATCTGTTTGTTTAATTATGAATCCTGTCTTTGTTATAATTAAAAGAAATAAATTTTTTGAGGGGATTTTTATGGCTTATATGTCTTATTTTTACATTGTAGTTAATATATTGATGCTAGCTTATGCTTGCTACAGTTGGTATTGGCAAGCTAAAGTAGAATTTCGTGGACACTATCGTATCTCCTCAATCGTTTGGGCAATTATTTTTATTTGGTTAGGTTTTACCTGGAACTACATTGAAAAAGGTGATCCAGGTTTAAACGTATTTTTAGCCTTATTCTTGTTAATTAGCATAGTTGATGGCTTTTCAGGTTTTAGTCCTAAAAAAATGGTGGTTTCAGGTTACTTTAAGCGAACGGTTAAGTACGATGAAATCTCTAGTGTCACATTAATTAATGTCCCTAATCCTAAAAAGCCATTAGTAATGGCCATTTTTAGAACTAACAATAATAAGGCATATATGATGCGGTTTCGGATTCAAGTTAACGAAGTTATTGCCGCATTGCAAAAATATATAGGTAAAAATATTCCCGTTGAAATCCAATCATAAGATTGGGGAAAGCATCCGTGAAAAACTTTGCAAGGTTCGTAATATACGACCTTGCTTTTTTATTTCCTCGTGAGTAAGCAAGTGAGATTTTTTCATATCTGCTTCAAAAACTTCGATCATTTTTTTAGTAAATTTTTTATCATAGAAAATGGCATTGTCTTCAAAGTTAAGATCATATGAACGATAATCTTGATTCATCGAACCAACGGTAGAAAAATAATCATCGATGATAGTAGTCTTGGCATGTAAGAAGCCGTCTTCATAAATATAAATTTTTACGCCGCAGCGTGTAAGCTCATTGGCATACCATTGAGAAGCCCGGTAAATAAAAGGGTGATCGGGCTTGCACGGGATCATGATTCTCACATCGACACCAGACATAGCGATAGTTTGCCATGTGGCAAAGACGGCATCGTCAGGAATTAAGTAAGGTGTTTGAACCCATAATCTTTTTCTCGCTAGCTGCATTAAGCGCATCATACCGTTACGCATATAGGGAATATAACGGTCAGGGCCATCAGAAATGATCTGTGTAGCAACATCTCCGCGATGGATCTTTTTTTCATCAAGATCAGGGAAAAGCGTATCGTTAAAGCGAATAATTTGTTCAGGACGTTTGATTGAAGCGTTCCAGTCCATCACGAATCGCTCTTGCAATAACAAAGAAGCAGAGCCGACGATGCGCACCTGACTATCACGCCAATGACCAAATTTCTTTTTCCTTCCTAAGTATTGATCACCGATATTGAAGCCACCAGTCCAGGAAATACGCCCATCGATTACAACAATCTTACGGTGCAAATGATAGTTAATTCGATATCTAGTGATCATATTTCTGGAAGTAATAAAAGGCAAAACCTCTCCGCCGGCTTTGCGTAATTGATCAAACCAGGCCTTGGTTGCACCCATTGATCCCCAGGCATCATAGATAACTCGTACTTTTACACCTTGTTTAGCCTTTTGGATTAAAAGTTGTAAAACGCGGTTACCAATATTGTCGCTATAAAAAGTATAAAACTCTACATTGATAGTTTCCTTTGCTCGAACTATGTCTTTGAGCAAATCATGAAAGAAGGTTTCACCCTCAGTATAGAGTTCCACGTTGTTGTTTTTGGTGAGAGGCGATTCATTATTGCGGTTAAAAAAATGAATCGCGATTTCGCCTAATTTAGAAGTGTCAGAGGGGCTGACTTCTTTGGGTGCTTTGGCAATTGATTTTTGAACGTTGCGTAAGCCAATGTGGTGCTGCTTATTAATTGAAAAAATATTTTCCTGGGAAATACCCCGGCCGAAAAATGCATAAAGAGTAAGACCAACTACTGGAAAAATAAGCAAAATAATTAACCAGGCCCAAGTTGTAGAAACTGATCGCCTTCGGTGGAAAACGATGTAAAAAGCAAGGAGTGTGTTAGTAATAAAGATAATTCTGATAAAATCATGCCACCAGACCATGTTCTTCCTCCCAAATACAGTCTATTTTTTTAAATTGAGAAATTTATCAACAATATCAATAACGAATGGATTATCATGCATCCAACTATGTTCTGCATCATTTTTGCCGCGAACTTCTACTTCTTGGTAGAAATGTGCTTTAGGAGCCAAAATGTAGCGGATGCTTTTAGCTGAAACTACAGAAATAAATTTATCAGTGTTAGTGTTATCAAGAACATTGCCGTAGATATTTAGCACTGAAATATTTGAATTGAATTTTCGGCGATTAAAAAGCAAATATAAATAATGAGGATTCATGACACTAGGACGGCCATTTTCATTAAGAATATTTACGTTAGGAATATCGCCTAGATAAGTAACACCGTCAAAGGGGCCGGCAATTAACGCACATTTAATTAAATGAGGGAAAGTTTTACTAGAGGCATGCTTCATTTCCGTTCTAATGATGCAAGGACAGGCTAAGGAGTGAGCTACAGCAATATAATTTTTGAAGTGATATTTTTTAGAAAGAAAGGGTAAAACAAAGCTAAGATAATAATCAATGCCATAAATTCCCACAATTCTTTGACGAAAGGCAACCTGTACAATAGGGTGCTCGTCGCTGGACCAAGTACCTTCTAATTTGAAGTTGCCTAATAAATCAACCGTAACCTTTAAAAATTTATCGGTTCCTTTATCATGCATTGCTTGATGAACCATTACATTAGTAGTGTAATCTCCACCGCGAAAGCCATGGAAGTAAATAATAGGAACTTGCTTTACTGAACTTTCTTGAATTACTGCCTTGTTTTCGATGTGTCGTTTGCGTAACTTGAGAAAGATACGTGTAGGGGCAAAGGAAGCAAGCAGACCTAATGAGATCATGTTAAACATGCTGGGTTCTTGTTTTAGATCATATTTATGGTTCTTTTCAGCCTCTTCGGCATATTTTTTGGAGTTAAAGAACATTTTTGCCACCTTCTTACATAATTCCCTATAATGAATAATAATTATATTTTAACATTGGGTAGAGATTTTTTGTTTTTGAGGTGAATCATGAAGTTTTATGCTGTAAAAAATGGTCGTGTACCAGGCGTCTACCGCACGTGGGATGATGCAAAAAAGCAGGTAGATGGTTTTTCCGGAGCAGAGTATAAGTCATTTGAAAATATTACTGATGCGACTGACTATCTAGGTTTAAACAATGGGACTCAGGGAGATATTTTGCAAAAGGGTGAAGATACCTTGCAAAATGCCATTGCCAAAATTAAACAAGAAAGTAATAGAGTAAAAAATAAGCCACAAGCTAAAAAAGTAACGGCGCATTCAACCGCAGAATTTTTTGCAGTGACTTATACTGATGGCGGTACTCGTAATACAGGCGTATATAAGGGCGGCCATGTTAAGAAGACTGATAAAGCAGCGTGGGCTTATTTGATTGAATGGGATGATCAAGAAGTTCATGGTTCAGGCGGTGAATATGGTGCAACTAACAATAAGATGGAACAGACTGCTTTGATTAATGCTTTGAAAAAACTAATTGAGCTTGGCTTTAATGAAAAGCATTTATTGTTTGTGCTAGATTCTAAGTATGTTTTAAATGCAATTAATCAGCACTGGTTAGCCGGTTGGAAGAAACGCGGTTGGAAGCGTTCTGGCGGACCTTTAAAAAATGTGGCAGAATGGCAAGAACTTGATCGTTTGCTTAAGCATTTCCCAGATAGTACATTTGAATGGACTAAAGGCCACGCCAATAATCGAGGCAATGAATTTGTGGATCATGAATTAAATCGCTATATGGACAATAAAATGTAAAAAGCATAAAAAAATACCTGATTTCAAAAAATCAGGTATTTTTGTTTACTTAAACAAACCACTGAAGAAATTGACAATGCTATCCCAAATTTGTTGGAAAAGATTGCGGTTTTCAGGAGTGTTGAATTTATTGAAGATGTTCTTAGCACCATTTTCAATTTGGTTAGAAAGCTTAGCAGCTTGGCCTTTAAAATCTCCATTCTTTAAAGCACCAGAATCACGAATTTCAATTAACAAATTAATAATTTGATTCTTTTGATTGTTGTTAATGGTGTTGCCTAAGTGATTAATATTAATTTGATTATTCACAATATCACGAATTTGGCTGTCAGAAATATTTTGTCCTTGTTTAGCCATTTCTGATTTGGCGCCAGCAACCGCATTGTTCAATTGAGCATCAGAATAACCTTTTTTGCCCTTGTTGTCTTGGGTAATGCCACTCAAAGTATTCATTTCATCTTGAGCTGCATTAACTTGTTTTTGATTTAAAGCATTACCGTTTTTAGCATATGCGGCATAAACACCGGCTAAAGCACCAGAACCATCAATCGGAATAGCACTGGTTACATAAATATTAGCATCAGTAATTCCTGCGGTTAAAGCTGCATTTTTGTATTGGTTAGCGGTAATAGTTGTGATATTGTTTTTACCGTTATAGTCTAAAATTTTAACGTTGATTCCAGAGCCACTATTTGTTTTTTGAATCATTGCACTGGACCAAACACCAGATGAAGTGGTGAAATTATCACCAGATGGGTTTAAATATTTAACTAGGTCTGAACCAGTAACTGTAATGGTTTGATAATTGCCGCCATTTAATGGAGCAGTTAAGGTTTTCAGAGTACCTTGTTTTTGTGATTCGGTTAAAGATGTTCCCAGAGTGACCACTGGGGTGTCGTCGTCAGCGAGTACTGTCTGTTTTTTGCCAAAAGAAAGTATCGCGACAACGCTAAGCAAAATTGCCGTAATTAATGTAAGTGATTTTTTCATGATTAATCTTCTTCCTCTTCATCGAAAATATATTCTGTTTAATACGCCTCATTATACTAGAAATTTTTAAAAATTTAATAGGAGCATATTCTAAAACTTTCTTAATTTCGAACTGATTCTTAAAGATGATATAATAAGTAGCAATAAAGGGGGACATTATGTTACAAGTGCCAAAGTTAACTATTATTATGCCGGTTTATAATACGGCACAATACTTGCCACGTGCTTTCGATGCTTTGCTTAAGCAAGTTAATAAAGCATTTAAGCTAATTGTGGTTGATGATGGCTCAACTGACAATTCGGTTGAGGTAGCGCAAAGCTATGCCTCCCGTTTTCCATATTTCAAATTAATTCAAAAGGAAAATGGAGGGCCTTCTGACGCACGTAATGTTGGTATAAAGTATATTGACACGCCATATGTCACCTTTCATGATGGCGATGATTGGGCAGATCCAGGCTATACTGCATTCTTTATTAATGCCTTTGAAGAACATCCAAATGTAAATCTTGTATCATGCGGTTATTGGATTGATTACCCTGATAAAAAAGAACGTGTTGTTGGCCACCCAGAAGGTGGATTTTTAACACGTGGTGAAACTTACCTTAAATTAACTAATGTATTTGGTTCACCAATGAAGGGATATAGCTGGAACAAAGCTTATAAAACAGCGATTATCAATAAATATCACTTAAGATTTGATCGTGATATCTCTTTATTAGAGGATCAAATTTTTAACGTTAAATATACTTCAGTAGCTAGAGGTGTGTACTATACTCAAAAGCCGTATTATCATTATTGGCAAAGAAAAGGCAGTATTATTCACCAACCTAACTTTAAGAAGGTAGCGGATAATTTTCGCGGTAATTATCGTGTATGGCACAAGATCATTAAAACTATCATGAAAGATCGTGAAGAAGAAAAGATACGTAAAAAGCTAGATCGTTCAGCCTTGCGTGATAGTGACGCTCAATAAGAGAGGTTTTTATGAAAGAAAAAGTTAATGGCATCGAATTTTATTATCATAAACTAGGCAAAGGGGCACCTTTGCTTCTTTTACATGGTCACCATCTAGATGGGGGCATGTTTGATAAAATCGTTGCCCCACTTTCTCTTTATTACACGGTTTATGTACTCGATATGCGTGGTCATGGATTAAGTGAAGGTGATATTGCGGAACACTATCATACTGAAGTGGAAGACGTTTATGCCTTTATTAAGCAAGTAGGCATCGAAGGATGTTACTGCTTCGGTTTTGATGCAGGTGGATTAGTTGCGATGATGTTAGCTAGAAAATATCCAACAATTTTTAAGAAAATGATTGTTGCTGGGGTATTTGTTAATGGTGCCGGCATTCGTCCATACCACTACTTAACTGAAGGGTTTCACCGCTTTTTGAAGCTTGATCGTGATAGTCGTGTCGAATTAACCGAGTCCTTTATCTCTGTTGATGATTTGAAGAAAATCACGATACCAACACTTTGTGTAGTTGGAGAAAGAGATTGGGTTAAGGTGGAACACGTTCGCTGGTATAGTCAATTTATGCCCAATGCGAGATTAGTTATTATGCCACGTCAAACACACGATAGCTATGCAGTGCGTAGCCTTAAGCTATTAGATTTGATTAAAGAATTTTGTAAATAATTAAAAAGGAGAAAAATTATGGTTAAAGTTGTAGTACTTGGTGCTCACGGACAAGTAGCCCAAATTACTGAAAGATTTTTGTTTGCAGATAAAGAAGTTCAACCTTCATTATTTTTACGTAATGCTAAGCGTATGGAAGATAAAAAGAATCAAGCTACAATCTTTGAAGGCAGCGCAACTGATGCCGCACAACTTGAAAAAGCTATGAAGGGCCAAGACATTGTTTACGCTAACTTAGGCGGCAAAGATGATATTGATCTTGAAGCAGAAGCCGTTATTGAAGCAATGAAGAATGCCCGCGTTAAGAGATTGATTTGGATTTCTACTTTGGGCATTTATGATGAAGTTCCAGGCAAGTTTGGTGAATGGAACAAGGAAACTTTAGGTGACTACATTACTGAATATGCCAAGGCTGCTAAGAGAATTGAAGAATCTGGCTTAGACTACACCATTATTCGTCCAACTTGGATGGACAATAAAGATGAAGTAGATTATGAAAAGTCTAAGAAGGGTGAACCAATCAAGGATACTGAAGTATCACGTAAGTCAGTTGCCGCATATGTTTATCATTTGATCAAGAATCCTAAAGAAGACGTTGGCGAATCAATTGGCTTAGGTAAGCCAGGTACTGAAGGAGATAAGCCTAGCTGGTATTAAAAATGTGGATCATTTTAATGAAAAACGCCCGAAAATCCCCGTATTTTAATGCGGGGATGGATAGGGCCAAGCTGACCTAGCAGTCAGCTTTTTTTATTCTAAAAATAGAGACATACGTTCGACTTCCCTG
>NZ_NFKZ01000014.1:0-40285 GCF_002160635.1 Lactobacillus gallinarum | reverse complement strand
TATAGCTTTTTACGCGTTAAAGAAATTGATAGCCTCGCTATTGCCAACGCTATTCAGAACTACCAGAAAGCTTGGAGCAACTATCGCAAGATTGGTCATGGAATCCCAACTTTCCATAAGAAACGCAGCGACTGGTCATATCAGACCAACTGTCAATATCCTAAGCAAAAAGAAGCTTTTCTTGATAATGGGACGGCTAGGTTTATTGATGCTCAGCACGTTAAAATGCCTAAGCTGGGAATTGTCCGCATTGCTGGCTTTAGAAGGCTAATCAAAGAGCGCTTACTTAACCATATTCCAACTCGAATCGGCACAGTCACGATTAAAAAGACCGCTGACGAGCAATTCTACTTATCAATGCAATTAGGCAGCGATACTGCTTTTGTTAAAGAATTGCCTAAGACGCAGAGTCAAATTGGCATTGACCTTAACCTTGATAATTTCTTAACAGCATCTAACGGATCAATGGTCGCTAATCCACGTTTTTACTGTAAAGCCAAAAAGAAGCTTGCCCATGCCCAGCGTGTCTTGTCTCGCCGGCAGCGCTGGGCTAAAAAAGAAGGACGCAATTTGCGGCTAGCAAAAAACTATCAAAAGCAGCGTTTAGTTGTAGCTAAACTGCACGACAAGATCAGAAGACAGCGTAATGACTTCTTGCAAGTACTCTCAACTGTACTAATCAAAAACCACGATTTAGTAGTTGCCGAGGAACTAAGAAGCAGAAATCTGTTAAAGAATCATGCCTTGTCTCAAGCTATTTCAGATGTTGGTTGGCGCAAGTTTCTTAACATGCTGGCTTATAAATCCAAGCTATATGGCAAAGAGTTCATTACTATCGACCCCAAGTACACTACGCAGAGATGCCATCAATGTGGCACGATCATGGGGCATAATGGCTATCGCAAACTTAGGCTGACTGATCGTGAATGGGTTTGCCCAATGTGTCAGACTCACCATATTCGTGATTGGAATGCAGCGATCAATATTATTGAGAAGGCACAAGTCATTTGGAGCAATCCAATAATCAAAAAGAAAAAAGTAGCCTAAAAAGGCAGTAGTCCGTTGGCAACTCACGGACTCAAAAGGCTTTGATAATTAGGCGACCTCTATCGCTAATAGTTGCGAGATTATTAGTGACAAGCCGAGCCTGTATCTAAGCAAGTTGGTGTTCTGGTTAGTGCAAGCTAACGAGCCACCAAGCCCCAGAATTTATTCTGGGGTAGTTGACATGAGCTTTATGACATTATGTATGATCATCTTGATCCCAATGGTTGGTGGCCGGGACGTTCTGATTGGCAGGTAATTTGGTCAACAGTCTTGATCCAAAACACTAACTGGAAAAATGTAGATAAGGCTTTAGACTCCTTATATCAAGCGACTGGCTTCTTACCTGCTAACATTTTGGACATGAGTGATGAAAAATTGCAGCAAGTAATTGCCCCCGCTGGTTCTTATACTCGTAAAGCACAAACAATTAAAAACATTGCGCTATACTTTAGAGATCGTTTTAATTATGATCTTGAACTAGCTCAACAGCAGAATAAACAAGACTTGCGTAAAGAAATCTTGGCTATTAAAGGAATTGGACCAGAGACAGCAGACGTAATCTTAATGTATGGTTTGCGTAAAGGTGAATTTGTAGTTGATCAGTATTCGCGTAGACTTTTTGCATGCCTGGGTTGGCGAGATGTCCCACCTTATGAGAAAGCAAAAAAGATCATTGAAGAAAATTTAACTGATTTTACTCTGCGTAATTATCAAAATTTTCATGCAATGATCGATATGTTTGGACAAAAATATAAGTTGCCAAAGCAGTTTAATGAATCATTTTTGAAAGATTATTATTTAATGACACCTAATCAAGGTAAATAATATGCAGACTATTTTTACATACCACTCACCCTTGGGCAAAATATTATTAGCTAGTGATGAACGAGGATTAATTGGCTTGTGGTTTGCAACTAGCAAGTACTATGCAGATATTTTAAACGATGAGGTAAAAGTGGGTTCTGATGAATACATCAAATCTGCTCAAAAGTGGCTTGATCAATACTTTACTGGACAAAAGCCTGATTTTATTCCTCAATTACATTTAATTGGGACTACCTTTCAAAAGGGAGTTTGGCAAACTCTTCTACAGATTCCTTATGGACAAACTTTCACATATAAACAAGTTGCGCAATCGGTCGCAAAAGATCCACATCATTTACCTATTCGCGCAGTAGGTGGTGCTATAGGTAGAAATCATATTTCTCTAATGGTTCCCTGCCATCGTGTAATTGGATCAAATGGCAACCTAACGGGTTATAGTGCAGGAATAGATAAAAAAGTAGAATTATTAAAATTAGAAAGCATACTATAATCTAAATTATGTAAAAAAAGGCGAGACATCTTGTCTCGCCTTTTTATTCATCTTCAAATAATTTATGTGGACCATCATTAAGAGAAACTTTTGGAAATTCTGTTTCTTGTGACTTAACTTGATCCTCATCTGCTAATTCAGCTTTCATTAACTCATCTTTTGCTTTGTTAGGGGTACTTTCTAAAAATAAAGTTTTGTTTTCTGTATCCTTTTCAGCTTCACGCTTTTTATGATCTCTTTTATAGAAATAAATAGAGCTTGCAACCATAGCACTTACGGCACCAATACCTGCACAAATCCAACCTAGTTTACATTTCATCATAATATCACCTTTTTCTATAAAAACCATCACTTTTATATTAATAATTATATCTGATACTGTAATTAAACTCATTTTTTATGCTTACGACCGATTATTTCAATTTTATACCGAATAATTTAAAAATACGGTTTTCTCAGGCAATATCTCATATAATTCAAAATAAAAGGAGAAAAAGATGAAATTTAAGCTTTTAATAGAACCTAAAAAAGAAGAATTAGTTCAAGCACAGGTACATCAAGAAAATGAATTTACAAATAAGTTAAAGTTATTTGTATTAACCAATGGTAATTCTAATCAAATTGCCGCATATGATGACAAAGATTTAATTGCTTTATCTTTGGATCAAATCGTTTTGATTACGATTATCGACAATAAGATTTGGGCTATTTGCAGCGATAATAAGAAATACCAAATACGAAAACGAATTTATCAGCTAGCAGGTGAGTTACCTAACAACTTTTGGAGAATTAATAAATCAAGTATAGTGAATCGCTATCAAATCAAACGTTTTAAGGGAACTAAATCAGTTGGTGTAAACGTAATTATGAAAAACGGATTAACAGATTATGTTTCAAGAAGATGTTTTTCAAAAATTAGAAAGGAGTTGGATTAACATGAAACGGTTCGTTAAAGATTTTATTTCACGAGGATTAATCGCTGCAGGTTTTGGCCCGCTTATTTTAGTAATAATTTATTATGGTTTTCAATTAACAGAAAATGTAACCAGTCGACCAATGACAGAAGTAAACATCAATATTCTATCGACCCTTTTCATGGCTTTCGTTGCTGGCGGAATTGGAGCTGTTTTTAAAGTTGAAAAAATTCCTCTAGGCATCGCAACGTTAATTGATGCAATTGTAATTTATCTAGATTACCTTTTCTTCTATTTAATAAATGGCTGGATTCTTGTTAAGGCAACACCCTTATTTATCTTTACTATTATCTATATTATTGGATATATAATTATCTGGCTAATTATATATAAAAAAGTGAAATCTCAAGTTAAAAAGATTAATCAGAAATTATAAAGAGGATTTTCCTTGTTTAGTAGGAAAATCCTCTTTTCTATAATTCTTTTACCATATTAAAACTACTTACATTATCAGGATCAGGGATATCATCACTAGTCTTACCCTCGTTTACAAAGCCTCGCTTTTCATAAAATGAAAATAACTTCGGCAAGCAAGTCAAAGTGACCGCTGTCCTATTTTGCTTCTTAGCAATCTTAGACAATTTATCTAATAATTTGGTAGCTATTCCTTGCTTTCGAAATTCCGGACTAACTGCCAGACTTAAAACTGTTTGATATTGATCATCTTTACGATTAAGATGATTTTTAAAATAGATTTCATCTTCAATATAGCGCTTATTAAATGCTGGACCAAAAACATGTCCTACTACTTGATGATCAATTTCTGCTACTAAAAAAGTATCAGGATAGTTTTCAATTCGCCCGATCATATCTTTTTGAGTCATTTCTTGACTCATCTCAAAAGTATCCGATTCAATAGAAACTACTGAATCCAAATCATTCATAGTTACTGATCTAATTATTAAATTCAATTTTTATCTCTCTTCATTATTATTTTTATCTTTTCTGATATATTCGTTCATGAGTTTAATCGGAAAAGGAAGAACCGTCAAATTTTTAAATTTAACCCAAACAACATCCATAGATTGTAAAAGCTGCTGCATATCTAGCAATTGCGACTTATTATCATCGTTTAAACATTCAATTTTTCTAACAACTGAAGCTACCGACTCTTTGGACTGCATCCCATTTCCAATAACTCCCACATTATAATATAGTTGATTTTGTGCGTAGAAATAATTCAAATTGATTAAACCGGCTAAATATTTATTTCTAGCCTCTTTGTTACGATATGCTAAAGTGCCTTTTTGGTTATTTGCCGCTTCATATAATGATGGCGATGGTATTGTTTTTAACGAAGTTTTGCTTACAGCATAGTAATTTTCATTTTGCTTATCTAAAATAATGTAGTCGTAAGCGGTCGTTAATTGATCGTTTCGTTCAATAAATAAATCATTCAAGAAAAACGGATCTTTAAAATTGGAAGTAATTACTTTAATTTGAAAATTAGTTTCATGACTCGTAAATTCTAGAGTTTGATTGCTTTTAGGATAATATTTATAAAAAGCCAAACTATCTAAGTCTAACCCAGTATTCAATGGTGAGAAATCTTGCATCTCTAAAATTGCTTTTACAGTCAATTCTTTAACTGCATTGATTAATGCGCTATCAATTACCGTTCCACTTTTATGCAGTACTCCTTCAATTGTTATATTTTGAATAATTTTAGCTTGATTTACGTAATACGTATCTTCTTTATCTTGGTTATCTTTTTTCAAATAGTAACCTAAATTGTGAATTAATGCTAAATTGTAATGACTACTTGTTTGACTGGGCTTAATTTTTATTGACAAGTTTTGACTAAAAAAGTCAGATATAGTCTTTACCGCTGATAAATTTTCTTGCGTTCGATCAATTAATGTAATTTCTTTATCTGACCAAAATGACTTAATTTTTTCTAATAATTTTTCTCCCCTTTTTTTTGATTAACGCCTTGATCATAACTCTCAGTTTGGATTTCTCTAAATTTTAATTTGTCAAAATATTGCGAGTAATGCTTATTCAATTGATCAATTAAATAATACATAATGCCACTTTTACTAGTTAAAAAGCTAGTTCTAGCTTGTCCAACTTTACCATTAAGATAAAAGAAAGGTGTTTGATCTGACTTCAGATTTTTATGGGTAGGATGCATTAAATACCAATCATTTTCTTCTCCGTCATGGTAACAATTTGCCATTTGTTTGATTGTGCTTTCTTGCAAATTAATCTCATAACGTGGACTGCGACCCCATGACTTTATATTTTTAATTAATTCTTGAGCTTGTTTTTTTTGATAATAGGATAGTTGAGTAAATGCTCGCGTTTGAATATTAATTACTAGATTTTTACTAAAGCTTACTTCTTCAAATTTTAATTTTTCATTTTCTTCTGTGTTGGTATTAACATACAATTTTCCCAATAAATTACATCCCTTAACTGTAGAGAATACTTGTAGTTGAATTAATAGTAAGTTTAATATGATATTTGTTTCTACTTGTGCAAAATCACGCTGCTCAATTTTACCTATAGTCTCATCTAGTTCTGTTAAGCCACGCTTTAATTCAAAAATATTGGTTTTACCTTTATCCGTAAGGATATAAATTATGTCTTTGTTATTTTCTCTGATATAATTTACGGCCTTAATTACTGGTAACTTCTCTTGGTTACGGTTAAGTAAGGAGCGAGAGATATATTTACGTGTGCAATGTACCGCGTATAAATCAAAATCTTGATTTAGCTGATCAATCTTAAAATGCGGATCTTCCAATTGATTTAGATAAATTTTATTTCTTACTAGTGTCATTCCGTACCACCTTATCTAATAAGTCTTGCAATAATGCATTATCAATTTCACCATTATGTCTAAACAAATGAGGATAGTAATAGATCTTTTTTTCATTAATTTCGTTTCTGATTCCGCTATTTCGATAAGCATTTTCTTTTTCAAATTCGTAGAAATTAATAATCACGGCTGCATTACCTGTGGACTCATTTAATTTATTTTGAATATGCTTTTCGACATCTTTTGCAAGTACTGTAGTCCTACGTGAATCGTAATTCTTCATATCGACATATAGAATTCTCTGATCGTTTAACTTTAAAAATCCGTCAAAGCGTTCAAATTCATTCTGGGATAATTCCCTCATTTCATGGAAATCTAGATGATACTTCTGACAAATTAAAGCAAAAATCTCTTCTGAAATAGCTGCTTTATACAAATTGTTAAATGCGGCAGGCGTTAATAACCACTGACTCTTTTTACTAAAATCTAAATCATATTTTTCTCTTAGTAATGCTTGTTTTATCCATGAATTTTGCTTAAAAATTTTATTTAAATATTTAGCATATTTTTCTAGATTTAGACTAGTTAATTGGGCATTAATAGGTACTTGTTTTTGGAATTTTAAGTAATCTAATTTTTGTTGAGCTTTTCCCTGCTCAGAATCAATCAAAAGCACGTTTTTGAAATCAGGATCTTCCTCTTGATCGTGATAGTAATAGTATTTTGCATCTGGTTTAGACAGTCGATAATAAAATCCTTCGACTGTCTTACGTAAATGATCTGGTATTTTAGATAAAGTGCTAATTCGAGGATGTTTTACAATCCATTCCCGCATTTCTACCCACTGATATTGCATAGTTTCACTTAAAGAACGCAATTTATAAGCACGTTTGGCTAAGAAAGCTGCACCACTATTAATTAAAGCTAGCTCTTGCTTTTCCTTAATCGTTGCTAAACGATCTTGATATTTTGGATTTGAGGATAATCTATTTTTATTTTGCTCAATTAAGTCTTCAATCAGCACGTTAGTTCGTTTATGGCTTAAATAATCCCAGTCAATTTTATTTACAAAATTATAGTCATACTGGATTAGCATTTCTTTATTTTTGATATTTGTTCGACAAAGACGCCCTGTTATCTGTTCTAACTCTGCTGCAAGAGCATCCTGTGCAGGTAATAAGTCCCACATGCCATTACCTGATATTTTGCCAAAGTATTTTTGTAGTCTTGTTCTAACATCACGGAAAGATAAATTAGTTTGATTTGAATCGTATAATTCAAATTGTTCATAAATAATATGTCCTGCTCTGATTTTGAAATCATCTAAATCCTGAGTACCATTATTATTTGGATTTTCAAACATATGAGTAAGTGATTCTATATAAATTCCTGCAATATCAATAAATGGTTCATTCAAGTTGACAAAGCGTTGATCAATAATTGCAAAATCATGGCTATGTTTTTGATAATAGTCTTTATCTAGAAGATATTGAAGATTGGTTCCACGACCAAGAGCTTGCTTATTAGTAAGCATGATTTGAAATTTTCCTTTACCCCATGTTTCTTTAACATCGTCTATTTCTTGACGATTTTGTGAACTAATCACTTTGAATAAATCATCTGGAAATGGAATATTTAAGATTTCAATGGCTTCTTTTAACCAATTTAATTCGTCGATTCGTATTATTGCATTGGTATAGATGATGAATGCATTATTTGTAGAATTTTTTTGATTTAACTGCAAAAAATTAATGATTGCACTTAATAGACGTATTTTACGTTCAAAATTAAAATGAGTATTACTAATTTTTGAATCAGCATCTTGGCGTTCGGCTTCACATAAAAACGGTGCATCTGGATCTAATCCGTTGCTTACGCGATTAGCAATCAAACGAGCAGGATATTTATTCAAAATTCGTTCAAGTTGTAATTCTGTTGACTCTAAATGATTTTCATCTCTTAACAAAGTAGCTAAAGCTTGACTAAAAGTTTGTCCACTAATCATCAAGTTTTTTCCTGTCAACCTGGTGTCAATTTTTACTTTGCTTTTAATTAATTGATTTCGTTTTCTATTTTCTAAATCAAGTACCTCTTGCAATTTTGTAGGAATTTCTAAGAAGTTAACTATATTATTTTTTACCCAATTTAGATCAAAATTTCCTAATGGTGAGGGGTTTAAACTGGTTGATGATAATAAGATCGTCCTCATTTTATTTGCTACACTGGCAAGAATTTGTTCTGGTGTTGTCTTCTGTTGGTAGACACGAAGCTGGCCATTATTGTTAGCATCTTCACTTACAGTTAAATCAAATAGACGAAATCCAGAAGCATAGATGGTCTGATCATCTGTAAAACTTGCTTTAATATTTGGTAATTTTAAATTAAGTGCTTTATCCAAATAATTATCAATGAAGTATTTTGCTAACCTTCCTTCAGCATTAGTAGGCTGCAAAATCACGTTAACGATTTGCAAGTGTTCTTCTGATAACTCATAAACATTATGCAATTTTTCAGGATCAGTAATTTTTTTATTCAGATTTATCTTGAATTCATGATAATTTCTGGCGATTGAATAAGTCGTCTTTGCAATATAATGCAATAACCGAGTAAAGGAACTAGTTACTTTACTTAATCGAAATTCTGGATGCGTTTCGTAAAATTTTTGATCTATTGTAATCTCGTTAACAAGACGTTGAGAGTTAAATTTCCATACCAAATACTTTTCATCTTTTTTCAAGCCAAACAAAAAACTGCTTTTACCTGTGTTAAATAGAAATTTGTTAGTATTATCTCCCAAAAGTGCAGGATCAATTTTTAATGGGGACTGTAAATGATACTGATCATATGTCTTCTTGATCACTTGATAAAGTTGCTTAATTCTGGTTTTATTTGTTTTTCCAGAGGGGTCTTTGGCGTCTATGATTATTCGTTCCATGCGTCCAATAGCTGGCAAAATATTGGCGTAAAATCTTCGAATTAGAGTTGGCATATCTTCAACATCTTTAGACCCCATCTCACTTTCGATTAATTTATTGGTCCAATTTGATTTAATCTTATCTGATTCATCTAAAAAGAGAATAGGTGTCTGACTATTTTTAAAAGTCAAATCCCAATAATTGTCTTCATTTCCGATGGCTGTTTTATATGGGAAAACGAATTTATCCGCAGTCATGATCAAAACGTAATAACGACTGAGATCAGTATCTTTAAATAAATCACATATCCAAGGCGCCTTTTTAATTAAATAATTTAGCCGTTTTTGTTTGGTATTAAGTTTTATTTCTTCTTTTTGCGCCAATCTTTTTAAATCGTAATAAATTGTGCGTTTTAACCGAGAACTTAATTCTCCGAACGTATCATTTTCTTGTTTAACAAAGATATATTGTTTTGCAATTCTTTTTAGTAAAACAGTAGTATCTTTAAACGTCGCAGTATTTTGATCGAACCAGCTGCTTAAATAATCGTTGGCTAAAGTTTGATCATTTTCATAATCAGTCTTAGATAATAGTTCTTCTAGGAAATGTTTAACTTGATCAGGTACACTCTCAAACAGTAGAATTCTGCTTTCAAATTCAGGTAACTTTTCCTTTAAATCATGGAAAAATTCATTTCTAGTTTCAATTCCAGAAGTAACCACAAAAATCTTGGGTTTTAACTCAAGGTCTGGACTTTTTTGTAAAATCTCAGCGATTTTTTGAATCACTGCATGTGTTTTACCTAATCCAGTTGTTTGTTCAATTACTGATAGATACGTCCCTTCTTTTTGAGATAAAAAATAGTCTAATGCCTTTTTAGTAGAATTGGATTCGACTTTCATTTTTTCTTCTCCTTAATTTAAATATATAAATTGGAGGTCCTCCTTGTTTAATCGCACATGTGTTCACGTGTCATTATATCAAACACCTGTTCAAATGCAAAAATTTTTATAAAAAAACGATTATGTGATATACCACATAATCGCTATTGCTATAAATACTTCGATCCTTCTGTAATCGATAGTTTAGCCATTCTATCATAATTTTCAGCAATAAATTGTCTTGCCCATTCTGAATTTGTCTTAGAGTAATCACGTAAGGCCCATCCTATTGCTTTATTAATGAAAAACTCTTGACTGTTCAAATTATTTTCGATGATCTGAGCAAGTAAGTCAGTGTTCATTTTCTTTTTACGTAACAATTGATGTTCTATTGCTACACGTCTTACCCAAAAATCAGAATCTGTTGACCACTCAAGCATCAGTTCATTAATTCTTGCATCTCGTAAGCCAAAATCACCAATAGGCTTAATTAGACTATCGACTGTATCCCACCATTGTTTAGTTCTGACAAAACGTTCAATTCTATCAATATCGTTATAAGTAAGATATTTTTTCATTGCAATTAAATAATCACAAACAAAATATTGCATCTCTCGATATTGATCTTCCCAAGCTCGATTTAATAGATTCCAGTCTATTTTCTTCTTTTTCTTTTCTCGCAATAAAAAAT
The DNA here is from genome assembly GCF_002160635.1 of Lactobacillus gallinarum. Taxonomy (NCBI): domain Bacteria; kingdom Bacillati; phylum Bacillota; class Bacilli; order Lactobacillales; family Lactobacillaceae; genus Lactobacillus; species Lactobacillus gallinarum. The sequence continues at coordinate 29,698 of NZ_NFKZ01000014.1, read as the reverse complement.
CGTGATAGATCTTTCTTCGCTCGGGTGTATGAAACCATAAAATTTAAACTGATTTCGCATATAACCTGCTAGTTGTTGTGCTTGTTCAGGATTAGCTTTTTCTTCAAAATTCGCTTTTAGTTCTTGATAAAACAATTTGAACAATCCTTTTTTCTACTACCATAAAAATTCAACAATTTTATTAATTACTTGATCATTATTAGGCAAACTGCCATGATCAGCTTTTACTCCAGTAAACTTGATCGCTTGATATTTACTACCAGAAGTTAAATATTTCAATGATAAAGCAGAAGCTATTTCAACTACTCCATCCCCGCCATTGCCGATATCTCCATAAATATTAAGAATCTTCACTTTATTTGTTTTGTAAGCTGGACGAGCTTTTAACATTTGCTTGTATGTTTGATTCATTTTATTTGGTTTGCCATTTTTATCTAGTTTTAACCCTTTGGGTTGACGGAAGCTTGGCGGCAATTCTTGGAAATATGCTCCATCATAATGCCCTGCTATGCTCACTTGTTTAACTAACCGTGGCATATTTTTCTTTTGACCATTTTGAATCATGTAGTAAATTATCGCAATATTGCCTAAAGAGTAGCCAATCATATTAACTTTATTGATATGGTATTTCTTCTGCAAGGCTTTGACTACGTTGCTAGCATAAATTCCATTACGTGAAAAGTCAGGTTGTGTATTATCCTTGAAATTGACTTCAACGATTGGATTTTTAGCATTCTTTTTAATCCTGCCTTTTAATTTAACTTTTCCTGTCTCATCTACATTTGCACGAATTACACTATTTGTTTTACCAGCTTCTTTAGCAGCATCGACTAACGGCTTTTCATTCTTATAACTACCCATTAATCCGTGAAAATATAATGTAGGAGTATCTTTAAATCTCGGTTTAGGCTTAACCATAGTGGTTTTGCTTTTATGTACTTGCTTTTCTTTTGAACTATTATTGCAAGCTGCCAGTAAAGGTATCAACAATAACAACATGATAAACAGATGATTTATTTTTCTCATTTTTGACCCGATTCTATTTTGCTTTATTGACTAAATAATCTCAGATTTGTGTTAAAAAAGTCAATTTTTCGATTTTTTCTTTTATTTTGATCAGATGTTTGGTATATTTTATACGAACACAAGTTTTTTCAGGAGGAGACGAATGAGTAATTTAATTAAAAAGCTATATCATCAACTTGTGCTTATGAAGAGCAATGTTCGACCTTTATTATTTTTGTTGATGAGAGTATTTCATACAAAAAGCAATATGATCAGATGACTACTGATAGGTTTATTGCCGCCTTTTATATGATAGATGCTCAAAGAATGCAGGCATTAAATCAGCTTTATAAGGAGATTTACCCTAACAATAATAAACGAGAGAAAAAGAGTAATTCCGTTTCTGATAGAATCAATCGGAAAGCCTTAGAAGTGGCTAAGCCCTTTTTAACATCAGCTTTGATATTAGAACGTCCAGCTTGTGACCTTAATCAATTTACAGATATTAAAGAACTGATGTTTTTGTCACTAGAACTTCTATCATATATTCATCCAATTAAGACGCTTTTACTAGAACTTAAAAAATGCATCAATTCTTCACAAATTAAAGTATATGTTGTAATTGATGAGACCTCACAAAATCATGTTGATCCATGTCTTTTATTAAATTGAACTCTGCTACAGGATATTGCCAAGAACATTAGTGATGAGGAGGTTAAGTTTGAGGTTAATTATTATACTGAAAACAGTCGAAAAAGTTATGGTATCCAAGTTGCTGACATGTTGGCTGGAGCCTATCGTAAAGAAATGGTATATCAAAATCAAATTGATGCAAATCTCATTCCCTTTCCTTATCATCGTTTGACCTTAACTTCTGATTTAAAAGAAAACTCAAAGTTCTTAGAAACATTAGGCTATGTTGTTTATAATAATCAACTGGCAAAAACACAAATTATTGAGCCAAATAGTAAACGTAATTCACTAATTATAGTCCAAAGCGTAATTAACTCAATAAAGAAATTAGTTAAGAAAAGAAAACAAATCAGACAGGCTAAACAAGTTGATCATTTTAAAAGATCGAATCAGCTACTCTTAAATCTAAGCACACTTGATAATAAGAAAAAGCGGCAAAAAGTTATCGCTCTTTGTAGTAAAATGAACAAAAGATTGTGCCAATATGCTAAAAAATCAAGCTTAAAGCCACACAACTATGTGGTAACATTGAGCAAAAAAGTAGATTCTAAACATCACCAAAAGACTTTAAAAACTTACGCAATAACATCAAGCAATTGAACAAAATATGTCGAGAGTCAAAGTCACGTAATAATATCATTCTTGAATTAAAAGTGTTTAACAAAGAGATTAGTAAATACTGTTAAGATAAAATTTGAACAGATAGCAAACATTAAGGAGATAAAAATGACAAAAATTGGAGTAATTGGTGTAGGACAAATGGGTAGTGCTATTATTAAAGGACTAAAAAAAGATGCAACGAATAAAATAATTGGAGAAAATCCAGTTAATCCCCGTGTCAGTAGATTAGCAGAAAAACTAGATTTTAAATTAGTCCATGCAATACATGATTTAATCAACTTGGATCTAGATTATGTATTTTTAACTACTCCAGCTAAGATTACACTTCAAATCATCCCTGAACTAATTAATCTGGACGCCAAAACCACCATTATTTCTTCGGTAGCTGGTGTTGGGTATAATAATTTGGAAAACATTTTACCTAATCATTCAATTATTAGAATCATTCCTAATACTCCAGTAGCGATTAACGCTGGCACTATTGGATTGTTTATACCAGCTAATATCTCTAAAATTAATGCTGTGAAAATAACTCATTTTTTAGAACAACTAGGAGATGTAATTTCTGTTAAAGAAGATCAATTAAGCATTGTAGGGACTATTGGTGGCTGTGGTCCTGCCTTTGTGGATGTTTTTCTTGATGCGCTTGGGGATGCTGGCGTTCTGAATGGTCTTCCTCGTAATCTAGCTAATCAGTTAGCTGCCAGCATGGTTAAGGGCTCTGCTACTTTGGCTAGTGATAGTAAAATAGCCCCTGCTTTATTGCGTGATCAAGTATGCTCACCCGGTGGGACTACTATTAAAGGTGTAACTAGCTTAGAGGCGAATGGCTTTCGTCATGCTGTAATCGAAGCTGTTAATCAAGCAAATCAAAATTAAAAAATGGGCGGAAAATTCTCCGTCCATTTTTAGTAAGTAATTATTTAGTTTTTACCTAACCAATGCATATTTTGATGATTCTTTTTACGCCAGATATATTCAATAATAAAACTAATCACTAATAAGAAGATGACTGCAATCCAAGTTAAAATTTCACCATTCATGATAGCTTGAGCAAAAAGCAATGCGAATAATACTAAGTTAAGAATAACAGCAATTACTAATAAAAAGCGGTTAGCTCCCGTTTGTTTTACCAAACGCAAATGTCCTACGTTAACCATAGCATATACAAGCAAAAATGCTAAACTTGCCATTTCTCCTACTGATGATAATGGGAAGATGACTACAAAAATACAAACTAATAAGCTAGTAAAAAATAGCCCCGTGTTTCACCAAAGTGAGTCATTGCTCCAAATTTAGGTGGAATTTAATCTACTTTAGCAATTCTTATGCCCAAATTTTCATCACCGAACATAGTTGAATTAACAGCTGACGCTGTCGCAACCAAAGCAGTTAAACCAATTAAAATCATGCCTACTTTTCCAAACACAGCTTCACCAGCGGTAGCTAAAACATGTCCTTGATTTGCTACTGCCACTTTAACACCGATGGTCATAATTACTATTGCACTAGCTATGATATAAATTAACATTACAATGATCAACGATAAAAATAGTGCTATTGGCAATTGTTTTTTAGGATTTTTCATATTACCAGCTGTATTAGTAACTACACCAACCCCTTCATAAGTTACATAAAGTAGACCAGCAGCAGAAAGGATTCCTATAATTCCATTACCTTTATCTGCAGTAGTAATCAAAGGAACATAAGCCTGAGCTAATCTAAAACCTATAAAGGCAATCAAAATAATAAGTCCCAATGCAATAATGGCTGTTTGGGCACGTGCTACTTGTTTTGAACCTAATACATTAATAAAAACCACTAAAATTACGATAGCGATACTAATTGCTTTGCCAATCCAACTGGAATTATTGAGGCCAGTCAATTGACATGCATATTCTGAAAATCCAGCGGCATATAATGCCATGACTATAATCCAGCCTAAATACTGAAAACATTGAGTCCACCTGCTAGAAGGCCATCACCAAAACCTTTTAGTAAAAATTTTGCTGCACCACCACGATCCGGATACTTCATCCCTAGTTTGGAATATGAGTATACAGAAAAAGCAACTACAACCCCACCAATCAAAAATGATAATGGTAACCAAATTCCTGCAGATTTAGCTGCAAGACCAAGCAAAGTATAGAGCCCTGCTCCCATCATGCCGCCAACACCAATGGTAGTAGCTCCCACTACTCCAATGGATTTGTTTTGTCCCTGTTTTTTCATAATCTTCCTCCATTTCGTTCACCTCATTATATATTTTATTGATAATAATTTGCGGTGTTAAACTTACTTAATTTAAGTCAAAAAAATAAGCTGATTAACAGCCTATTTTTACTCGATTAAAAGAACAATTTACTCATAATAATCATGAAAATTAATAAACAACATGAACTAATAGCTGCAGCTCCAAATACTGCGCCGCCACGTTTAAAAATCACCTTAAAGTTGACAGAAATCCCTAAAGCGGCCATTGCCATACCCAAGAAGACATATGCAGCCTGGACTAATGCGTCTAAGAAGGTGGCAGATAATGGCAAAAAAGTACCTAAAATACTTGTCAAAATAAATCCACCCAAGAACCAAGGAATTGGTAATTTCTTAGGTTTATTGGTGTGATCTATAACACTTTCTTCTACTAAACGGTGTTGATACCAATAACCAACGATTAAAGCTACTGGTGCTAGTAATAAAACGCGGGATAATTTCATAATTAAAGCATTGTCTAAACTTATTTCACCAAAGGCACCGCCTGCAGCTACTGCATGAGCAATTTCATGAAGTGAACCACCAGCTACGATACCAAATTGAGCATTAGTTAAGCCAAGTATTGGTTTTAGAACAATTTCAAGTAATGTGAAAACTGTTCCCATGACACAAACTACTGCTACAGCAAGTACTTCGTTTTCTCGTTTGCGCTCTTCATTATTAGTTTCAATTTGAGGAGAAACTCCCATTACTGCCGCGGCGCCACAAACACCACAACCGCAAGCTGATAAAATTGCTAATTCATCTTCAGCGCCAAACTTATGACTTAACCAGTAAGTAAGAACGATTGTACCAGTAACAGCTACTGCGGCAACTAATATAGTCTTAATGCCGGCAGCTGCCAATTTTTCAAGATTAAGACGAAAACCTAACAAAATAATTCCTAATCTCAAAAACTTGTTAGAAATAAAACTGATGCCACCTTTAGCTTCCGTTTGAAGACTAGCAGGAGTTAATTGCATGCAAATTCCTAGTAAAAGAGCTAAAACTAGTGCTCCAATTAAATTAACATATGGTAATTTAGCTAATAAAATACCAGCTACTGAACAAATTAAAGTTAGAATTGTCGCTAACCAAAATGATTTTGTTCTAATAATACTCATTTTTTTAATCTTCCTCCAGAATGTATTATTTGTTAATTAAAAAATTAGCATTTCAGGTTCTTATCATACCATATTCATTAGCTTAAGTAATGCTCATTTAAAAAAGCACATTTATGTCATATTTTATACTGAATAACCACCAAATAATTGTAATTGCTGGGCCTTTTGCGATAAATCGATACTGTTAACTCTTTTAATTGTAAATTCATTTAATTTTAAATATCTATTAGAGCCCGCATTAAGAGTGAGATTCAAAGTATTGTTAGTTACATTTGGTACTGCAAATTTTCCATATTTTGCATAATTTTTAAACTGCATGACTTGGATGTATTTGTGTGAATCATTAAGCACATAGTGCTTAAGACTGTTGAAACCTAAATCAGAATTAACGAAATTATATTGTCCTGCTTGTGGCGTCTTAAAAAGTGCTGTAACACATCCATTAAGTGGAATATACAAATTATCTTTAACGAGCGTATCTTTAGAAGCATAATTAGGGGCTAAATAAAAATTAGCTAAATATGTAATTTTAGGTCTTTTTAGTTTCTTGCGATAACTATAACCATATGCATCCTGAATTGTTTTATATCTTTTTATCCTTTTCTTAGGAATTAATTCATAAGCTTCACCTATTGCTAGTTGTGATTTAGGAATTTCAGTTTTTTTATTTTTATTCTTCGAAGAAGCCGTTAAATGTACAAAATGATTCTGATTATCTGTTGTCTCTGCTTTATGAAACATCAATAGTCCCACAGCAGCAGCTAAAGAAACGAAGAACATTACAATATCAAAAATATAATGCAATCTTCTAAAAATAGCTGATCTTATTTTATTTGTATGCTTCACAATCTTGCCTTGTTTCCTCCGATCGTTCATTATAGACAAATTGTACCTAAAATAATGATTATCTGCAAAGTAACAATTGCTAGTATCGTGGATAAACACATTGTCGTCTTGATTTTAGGACTCGGCATTACCTTTCCAGCATGTTTTAACCAATACTGGTCAGTCGATGAAAAATAATTAACGATTACTTCATACAGCAATAACGATTTTAAAAAGTTAGCCCAATTATTCAATTTGACCAGTAAAGATCAAACAATAATCAATCTCTCTAACGTTCAAGAAGCCGCTATTGTTTATCGTAAAATTGTCCGTCTAAGTCCCTTCAACTTCAATCCTGATCACCTTTTACTTGGGATAACTACTAAGGATGGTAAGGAAATTGATCTGGACTTAGGTAACATTGATTATCAAGGTCTGGCAACAATTACGCTTTACCTTAGTGAAGCTGGAGCAAAAGTCAGTGATCAGCAAGGGATTCTTCGATTATTGTCTGAAAATCAAAATTTGTTCAAACATTTCCACAAGAAATGGGCTTCGTTATAAGTAGAAATAATTTAGTTGTCTTAAAATATCAATAAACAATTAAAAACCTCTTAGGGAATTTTTCTCTAGGAGGCTTTTTTAGCTAATACTTTCTCTAGATACATTAAATTTTACCTTTTCTTTTCCTATTTCTTTAAAATCTACAATATAAATCTTGTTAGCCTTACATTTTGTCAAATTTAGAATCCTTTCTAGTAAGTTGCTAAGAAAATTCAAATTTATGAAAATGATATAGTTTTACTTTTTATTCTAAATTTTAGTCAAAGTCCACAAACTACGGTTAGCTTTTTTTATTATCGCATAAACTTTTGCTAGATTGATGACGAGTTTGCCAACTGCCCCTAGCGTTATACTTACTGCAATAGACCGAGCCATCACGCGGCTTTCGCATAATATCAACAAATATTCAGTCTGTCGATCTTCCGCAAAAAATCTCTTATTGAACATCGACAGATATTTTCTAAATATACAAATTTCATACCTTCCTGATTTTGGTTTAATTAGGAAATAATATATAAGCATCAGTTTTATATATTTTATAGAGAAAAGAAGAAAAATGAAGACATTAATAATCTACGCTCATCCTTACGATAAAAGCTTCAACCACGCAATTTTCACAAAAGTTCAACAAATCTTAAAAGCAAGAAAGGAAGAAAGGAAGAATTTTCAGCTATAGATCTATATTGGGATAACTTTAACCCAGCATATGATGCGCGTAAACTTTCCTTATTTAAAGCTGGTAAAACCAGTGATCCTAACGTTAAAAAATATCAAAAGCTTTTGAAAGAAGCTAATCGCCGTATCTTTATCTTCCCAGTTTGGTGGAATGATACCCCTGCAATTATTAAGGGCTTCATCGATAAAGTCATGAAAAAACAATTTGCATATAATGTTGGTGCTACTGGTGTCATTGGGCATTTAAAGAATATTCAGCGTGTTGAAGTAATGACGACTCTACCTCACCCACCTGGTATTTGAAAATGTTCTGCGGTAGTGCCATTAAAAGTGTTTTCATCAATTCAACCTTGAAACAATTAGGGATGAAACATATCAAATGGTTAAGCTTTGGCAATATTGATAAAAGTTCTGCTCAAAGAAGAAAACAATATTTAGAATCATTAGTCCAAAAGATCTGAACAAAAGCACGTTACTAACTAACCAGTAACGTGCTTCTTTCTATTCTGCTATATCCAATCTCACTCTGTGATCCGTCACCTGCTCAATGAAGTATTCGTCATGTTCAATCAACAACATGGCAGGTTTGACCTTTTTCAATAATTCAATCAGTTGATTTTGATTGAAAACGTCTAGATAATTTGCTGGTTCATCCCATAAATACAAGTCGGCTGGTTCAACTAGAGATTTAGCCAGTGCTACTCGTTTTTGCTGTCCCATACTCATCTCTTCAATCGGTGTCACAAAACTTGCTCGTGGAAAGCCCATCTTTTTCAAATTATTGAGTAATTCCTCATAAGAAATTTTATGTTCATATGCAAAATTGTGTAAAGTGCCATGATATTCTGTAAAATTTTGTGGCAAATATGAAATCGATAAACCATTTGCTAGTTCATACTTACCTTGATAAGTGACTGAAAATGTTTTATTTAACAACATTTTCAAGAAAGTCGATTTGCCAGAACCGTTCTTTCCTTCAAGAGAAACAATACCGTGATTTTTAACCACTAAATTTAGATCTTTAAATAAATTTTTACCATCTATTTGCAAATCAAGATGTTGCGCTTCAAGTAAAGTCGAATGGTAATTAGTTTGAAAATTCATTGTCAGTTCTGGAATATCTTCAATGTTAGTCATCAAGCCTTGTTTTGCTTGAATATCATCGTTCATTCTTCGTTCAACATTTTTGGAGCGCTGCATTACTTTAGCAGCTTTATGACTGTAAAAGCCCTTATTAATATACGCATGAATTTCATTAGAGTGAGCCTTTGCGTTCTTTTGATTTTCAGATTTACTTGAATATCCCTTTAGACGTAAACGACTTTCATTCAATGTACGAATCTCGCCTTTCAGTTTCTGATTCTTCTCGCGGTTAAACTGATCTCTTTTCTGCTTCGTATCTTCATATGCAGTAAAGTTTCCCTGGTACAAATGAATCTCCGTATTTTCAATCGCCAAAATATGATCGGTTACTTGATTCAAAAAATCACGATCGTGACTAACCACGATATAGCCCTTTTCATGCTTACCTAGATAATTGCTAATCTCTTTTCTACTGTCTTCATCTAAATGATTTGTAGGTTCATCAATTAAAGCAAAAGAATCTTTATCTGTAAAAGACAATGCCAGTAAAACTTTAGTTTGCTCACCACCACTTAAAGTATTAAACGGCTGCCATAACAAGTTGGGGTCGACACTCATTAAATTCAACTCACGTTCTAATTCCCACTCTTCGAAAGCAACATGCTTCTGTAACTCATATAAGGTAATATTCTTTTGATCCTCAACTTTAATTGGATAATATGAAAAACTTAGCCGAGTTTGAATCTCGCCTAGACCATGTAATTTTCCACGCAGCAAGTTCAAAAATGTTGTCTTACCACGTCCATTTCTGCCCACAAGTCCTAGTTTCCAAGTACTATCTAAGTTTAAGTTCAATTTATTAAAAATATTTTCACTGCTATCATCATATCTGAATGATAAATTTGAAATTCTAATGTTGCTCATAAAATCGCCTCGTAAAAAAGAGCCTACACTTCCGACAAGTGCAGACTCTCCTTCAGTATTTTACGCGTAGAAAAAGAAGGTATCGCCTATCCTTAATCTTGTCAAAAGTGCATAGTCTCTCCGTCATAAATCTGGAATAATTATTCAACTATGCTTGAATTTGCAAGATTAAAGACGCAATGGCGACCCTTCTTTCCATAAAATGAATTTCAATTGATAAAACTAGAATAACATGAAAATATTAGATTGGCAAGTTGTTTTGGATACTTTGATACTATTTATCCTTCTATCTTTTTACCATCTGTATATTTTCTTTTGGCATTGATCTTTAGCTTTTTTACAATATCTTCACCTAAGTCACTACCTAGCATTTCAGAAATTCCTAAGAGAAAAATTGCTACATCAGCTAATTCTTCATTTATGTTGTCATGATCGTCTTTTAACCATGCTTGAAATAATTCATTAACTTCACCATACAGTAAAAGCAACTCAAATTTTACATCGGTAGTATTGAAACCATGATTTTTCTTATTCTCGATAACTGCTTTTTGTAATTTCTGCGTATCAATAATCAAACTAGTATTCCCCTTTATCTTTTTACTACGTCATTCATCACAACTTCTAGTTCATCTTCCAAACTCATATCAATCGTGAATTTCTTTTCGGGAATAAAACCAATATAATCCTTCTGTAGCCACCATGAACGCATTTTTTCTTCGCCAAAAGAAGAAATATGCCGTCCTTGATGCCTTTTCATTGTTTCTTCAAAAGGAATGTCAAAATAATAGGCATTAATTCTGTCTCCAAATAATTCTTTTGCTTTCTTAAACACTGGAGCATACCACTTAACATTCAAGATTCCCTCTAAAATTACGTAGTCACAATGCTCATGACCATACCCCAATAAATCCATCAACAAAGAGATTGCTGGATTATCAGCTCCATCTTTTGCATTTAACATTTCTCTTCGAACTGTATCTTGAGGAATGAGTAGAGTGTTTTTACCTATTTTCTTTTGGATTTGCTTAGATAAAGTAGTTTTGCCACTACCCGAATTACCTCTAAGAATGATTAAGTTGGACATAAGACATAGTACCTCCTTCTTAATTAACAGCATCTTTTATTGTTGCATCCCTATCAAATTCATATTCAAATCCTCGGATAGTCACTATCGGAACCATATTGCCTCTTTGTCCCATCAGCAATCCAGCGGAAGCAGCAAGCATATCACAGATAGTTTCAACATTAATTTTTCCGTTACTCTGAGTTTTTCGAAGACCATTTATTCCATAAAGCCCAACTTTGAACACGTTCAAATTAGTGCTGTTTCTACAACTAGTTCATCACAAGCAATTAAAAGCAAAAAGTTTGATGTAACTCAAGTACTTAATATGCAATATGATGAAGTAAAACATACTAAAGGTGTCAACTTTGTTGGAGAAAAGGGCATGACTTATAGTTTTATTGCCTTTAAAGTTGGAAAATGGGATGAAAAACTAGGTAAAAATGTTCAAAATCCACATACTAAGATGAATAATCTGTCCTTACGAAAAGCTATGCTTCATGCAATGAATATCGATCAAGTTAACCAGAGATTCTTCCGTGGATTAGACTACCGCGTTAATTCATTAATTCCTGCTCAATTTGGTAAATTTCATGATGCTAAGGTTCCGGTTTATTCCTCTAATTTAGAAAAAGCAAATAAATTATTAGATCAAGCTGGCTATAAAAAAGATAAGCAAACAGGATATCGTCTACAACCTAATGGAAAAAAGTTAACTATTAATTTAGCTGTTCACGTTTCAGATATTAATGTAGAAGCTTTATGGACAAACTATATTCAGGAATGGAAAAAGATTGGTTTGAAGGTTAAGTTTTTAACAGGACGTCCAATGGAGTTTAATAATTGGGTTAATGCAATTAAATCAATTGATCCTAGAATTGATGTTTTATCTAATGCTTGGGATCCATCGGGTGATCCCTCTCCTGCTGTATTCTATGGAGAAAAAATGCCTTATAATTTTGCCCACTTTGTTTCACCAATGAATAATAAATTATTAGATGAAATTGATTCTAAAAAAGCATTTAATGAAAAATACCGCGTGCAGAAAATGCATGAATGGCAACAATGGATGTATAAAAATGCATATGTCGTACCAACAACTGGTACTTATTCAATCACTGCAGTAAATTTAAAAATTACTGGATGGTCGCTTAAACCTTCAGCTGATGTTTGGTATGAAGCTGGTTTTAGCAAGAATTAATAAACCTACATTATAATCCAATTATAAATATTCTTCCTTAAAAATATAATTTCTATATTGAGATAACTGTCAAACTTTTGTAAATTTGTTAAAATTAAACTGAAAATACAATATTCTTCCCACCGGAGAACAAACTTGTAAGAGCAATTAATACACTTCATTAGGTCTTTGAAGAAGTGTATTGGTTGCTTTTTTTAGTTTTAGAAAGTAAAAAAGATAACGTGGATTTACTTAATATTAGCAGGATTATGTGAAGTTTGGTGGGCAACAGCAATGAAACTTAGCGATGGATTTCATCAGATTGGCTGGTCTATTATCACTATCATTGGCATGATAGCTAGTTTTGCAGGCTTAATTATTGCTTCGAAGCATTTACCTATTGGAATCGCCTATCCTGTTTGGACGGGTATTGGTGCAGTGGGATCTGTAATTGTAGGAGTTGTTCTTTTTCATGACCAGATGAATTGGCTTACCTGAATATTTGTAATTTTGCTTATTATTTCTATTATCGTAATAAAGATTTCTACATGAAAATAGCATAAAAATACTCTGCAACTAACAGCTTTTGCTTAATAGTTACAGAGTATTTTTTTATTCAATTTAATTTATTAAACAATCTTATCGTAGCCTAATGCTTTTTGTGCAACTAAGTTTACCATGTTCCATTGACGATCGAAACTTGGTGAGAAGAAGAAATCAGCTTCAGCTAAATCTTCTAACGTCAATTTTTCTCTAATTGCAAGAGACAATACGTTAGCTTGACCTGTAATGTCATATGTCGACAAAGTGGAGCCACCTAAAACTTGATGGCTGTTCTTGTCATAGACCAATGAAATGTAAATTTCTGGATTCTTGTCTGCTGGAATGTAATCTGGTCTCAAGGTATCCTTCAATGTAATTTCTGCCACATCCATACCAGCCTTTTCTGCATTCTTCTTGTTTAAACCAGTAGTTACAGCATGCATGCCAAATGCTTCTAGCACTTGTGCACCAACAATTCCAGTAAATGGTCTGGATGGTGTTAATTCAAATAAGTGCTCAACAACATATTGTGCTTCATGACGAGCAGCAATGGCAGATGGGATTGGAACCCGACGGTTAGCTGGAATACTATATGGGAATACGGCATCCCCAATTGCATAAATATTTGGTACATTGGTTCTAAAGTATTCATCAGTCTTGATATAACCATTGTCATAAAGATCAATAGTGCCATCAAGCCAATCTGTGTTTGGCTTAACTCCAATTGCTTCAATTACTAAATCAGTTGGAATATCACCATGATTAGTTTTAACTGCTTCAACACGTCCGTTACCAGAAAAGCCCTTAACCATAGTATCCATTGCTAGGTTAACGCCATTTTTAGTTAAAACTTTTTCAAAAACATCAGTGTAGGTATTGTTTAAATATTTCTCAAGTGGCTTCTTACCACCATCAATTAAAGTTACGTTCTTGCCAGCTTTGCGCATAACTTCTGCTGCAGCAATTCCATTACCAGCGCCGATGATTGCTACGTTTTTAATACTATCATCGTTTTTAGCTACTTCAATCTCTTTTGCCCAGTCGTAACCACGCATTAAAAGAACATTCTTTAAGTCACTGCCAGGTACTGAAAGCTTCGCTGGATTTACACCAGATGAAATAATCAATTTATCAAAATGAAAATCTTTCTTTTCTCCTGTTTTAACATTTTCGGCAGTTACAGTATTGGTGTAAGTATTAATTGCGGTGGCCTTAGTATTGTTATACATGTGGCCGCCTCTATTCTTTAAATCCTCGGCTCTGAAATTACGAACATCATTAATGCCAGTAGTTTCACCTTCAAGATAAAGCTTCATTCCACAAGACATGAATGAAATATAATCAGATTGTTCTAGAACGGTGACATCAACGTTGTCATAGTGATTCAAAATTTCAAAAGCGGCCTCATGACCACCATGAGAAGCTCCGATAATAACTATTTTTCTCTTATCCATAAAAATCCTCCTAACTTTTTAGATTGAATGTTGGCTTTGTAACACTTTTACCCTAACACTTACTGTTACCAAAGTTAATTGATATGACTTAGAGCTAGATAATTTATGTTCACAAAAGAATTCCATTATAATTGATTCTAAGAAGGTGATTTAATGGTTGCTAAATTTATTACAGATAAAGATCATGCAAAATTATTTATCATTTCAGATACTCACTTAATTGCCAATCAATTGCATGATAATGGATCAGCCTTTCAACGGATGAGAGATACGAGTGCTGGAAAAGATTTGGATTATCAAGAAATAGCTTTAACAGCTTTTACTCGCAAAATAATTGAAGACAAGTCTACTGCACTAATTATTACCGGCGATTTAACCTTTAACGGTGAATTAGCATCAGCTAAAAAACTACGATCTATTTTTTCTCCATTAAAAGCGGCTGGTGTTCATCTTTTTGTTGTACCTGGAAATCATGACATTTATGATGGTTGGGCCCGTAAGTTTGAAAATGAAAAGGAATTGTACGCACAACAAATTAGTCCTTTTGACTGGAAAGCAATTTTTCCAGACGGTTATCAAAATACTGATAGTGCAGAATTGTTTTATAGTGTGAATTTAAATAGCCAGTATCACTTAATCTTTTTAGATTCTAATATTTACAGTCATCAAGGACTTACTCCAATTACTAATGGAAGAATATCCTCCAAACAATTGCAATGGCTTGAAAATGATTTGGAAAAAGCTAAAAAGAACAATCAACGCAGTTTAATATTTATGCATCATAATTTATATGACCATAATCAGGTTATTCATGGTGGTTATACTCTGGATAATACGTCAGAGTTACAAAAATTATGCACTAAATATAAAGTGACCGCTGTTTTTTCTGGACATATTCATGCGCAGAATATCGTTCGCGGTAATTCCTGTTCAACTCCAGATATAGCTAGTTCTTGTTTTGCCATGACAGATCAAGGCTATGGTGTTGTTGATCTCTCACCTGCTCGCTTTTCTTATCAGCGTCACAGTTTTAACATGACACATTATTTAACTGATAAGGAAAAAGTAGAATTACCAACCGAAAATTTTCATCAATATTTAGCTGGGCTATTTAATTTCACCAATCACACTCAAATGAGCTGGCTCTATAAAGCAGTAACTGATCGAGATGAACAAACAGCAATAACTCAATTTATTGATGAATTAAACTGGAATTTCTTTATTGGAAAAAGCAACTATTCTGAAAAACAAAAAGCTCAACTTAAAACTAATCATGCTTACCAGCTAATTGCTCAAAAATTACCGGAAATGAAAAACTATCTTGATTCACTACTGGCAGTAAATCAAGATAGTTGGCATTTAGATATTGATTTTTAGATTAATTCTGCCCATCAAAATAATTTTAAAGAGGTAAAAAATATATTGGATGTAGTCTTGGATTCATAGACATATGTATCAAAACTATTTATCTCGTTTTAAGTTTTTATTGTATCGCTTAAATAATACAGGATAATAATTATCAAAGTAATTCAATAAAGGATGATGAGATGAATAAAAAAATATTTAGTTTGGATGGTAATCAATTAAAGACAATAGCTGTTATTTTCATGATTTTCGACCATGTTAATACCTATTTATTCAATCCTAGAAGGTAACAATATCTTAGTCACTTTGACAATTTTTTTAGGATTAATTTGGAGTTTAGAATTATTTAGAGAAAATAAAAAGCGCGGTGCTATTTACTTCTAACAATTATCTTAGGAATTTTTAGCTTACCTTTTGAAGGTGGATTATATCTTTTACCAGTTTTATTGATCTTCTATTTTGCTTATCATAAGTTGACAGTCGAATCAATTGGCATTTTTATTTGGTGTTTTTTGATTTTAATTAAAGCAATTCATAATGCTCAAGTCGCTAACATTAGTTTATACTCTTCCCTAACCTTTGATAGTGAGTGGATGATGATTGCTGTCATCCCATTTATACTTCTTTACAATGGTAAGCGAGGCAAAAAGAGTTTGCTAACTAAATATTTCTTCTATATTGTCTATCCAGCACATCTGTGGATTTTAATGATGCTTAAATATTGCTTATTAGGCTAAAAAATAGGATGATTGTAGTTTTTATATACAATCATCCTATTTTTAATTATTAATATAAAAATTCTATCCCGAATTACGAAGTCCTGAGGCCACACCATTAATAGTAATTGGAATGATACTTTGGAAGACGCCTTGAATTTCGTCTTCACGATCACGTTTGATCATTTCTAGTTGAATGTAGTTCAAAATATTAAAATATGGCATTCTGGCTGCTAAACTGTTCTTCAATTTGGGTGCATCATTAAGTAGATCATCGTGTCCTTCAATTTGAAGAATGATTTGTCTAGTCAATTTCCATTCTTGATAAATAATGTCAAAGACTGACTTTGTCTTTTTATCTTGACATAGTTCAGCATATTGCTTGGCAATTTCCATATTAGATTTTGATAAAACCATATCCACATTAGAAAGTAATGAATGGAAGAATGGCCAGCCTTGATACATCATCTGTAATTCTTTTAAATTACTTGGATCAGCATCGATAAAGTGTTTAAAGGCAGAACCTACACCATACCAGCCTGGGAGCATTACCCTACTTTGTGACCAAGAAAATACCCATGGAATAGCTCTTAAGCTTGAGAAGTCAGACAGTTTCTTTCTCGAAGCTGGACGTGAACCAATATTAAGATTTGAAATCTCTTTAATTGGTGTTGCTTGCAAGAAGTAATTTAAGAAGTTTGAATTCTCAAAGACTAATTTCTTATAAACTTCATTACTTTCAGTAACGATTTTATCCATTGATGAACGGAAATCTGCAATATGGTCTTCACTAACAATTTGTTTAGAAGTGATACGATCGACTGTGGCTGAAACTAGCATCTCTAAATTATAGTATGCAGTATCTTTATTGCCGTACTTGTTTTGAATAATTTCGCCTTGTTCAGTCATTCTAATACGATCATTGATTGACTTAAATGGTTGTGCGGTAATTGCTTCATAAGATGGACCACCACCACGACCGACAGTACCACCACGGCCATGCATATAAGTAATCTTAATGCCTAATTCTTCACCGATAGCAGTTAAATCTTTTTGAGCCTTGTAAAGATTCCAGCATGAAGCTAAGTAGCCACCATCTTTGTTAGAATCTGAGTAGCCTAACATTATTTCTTGATAATTGTGTTGAGAAGCAAGCCATTTCTTAACAATGCCTAAATTCAAGTATTCTTTAATGATATCACGTGCATTGTTTAAATCTTCAACGGTTTCAAATAAAGGTACAACTTGAATTCGAGCATTTTCGTTGTCGAGCAAGTCATACTCCTTGAGCATGATTGCTTGTTCCAACATATCTGAAACACTTTCAGTATGAGAAATAATATGTTGCTTGATCACATCTTCGCCTAAACGATCCTTAAGATCACGAGCAGTTTTGTAAATCTTCAATTCTTTTTGCAATAATTCTGATTTAGGCTTGTTATTTGAGTGCAAATTACGAGGATCATTATCCAATTCGTTAAGTAAAAGACTTACCTTCTCCTTTTCGCTTAAGTCGCTATAATGATCACAAATTTCTGCACTCTTAAGTAGTTCTGCAACACATGCTTCATTAACACTAGAATCTTGTCGCATATCGATTGTAGCTAAATGGAAGCCAAAAACATCAATTGCTTCTAAAATTTCAGTGAAGTAACTCTTGACTACTGCTTGATCGCGATTTTCCTCCAATGAACGCTTAATAACTTCTAGGTCTGCTTTAAATTCTTGCGCATCTTCATAAACAGGAATCTGATCTAAATGTTCAAGATCACGTTCTTTAAGGAAACTATGTTGATTAGTGATATTTAGTAATTTTTGTTCAGTACGAACCAAACGACTTTCAATATAGTAGAAAGCACGTCTGTATGGTTCATTAGTTCTGAATGGCGAATCATCATTTGATAATTCAGATAAATGCATCACTTCAGTTGAAGGCTTCATATAAGAAGTGGATAAAGAAATCGAACGATAAAGTTGATTGATTTGTTTGATGTAATATTCAAAAATGACTTGACTTTGAAGTGTTGCACTTAATTTCAAAGTATCTGCAGTAACATATGGATTACCATCTCGGTCGCCGCCGATCCACATCCCCATTGTAATAGGTGTAGCATTAGCAATATCCAAGCCATGCTTTTTAGCTAATTCCTTATAACGAGCAGTAAACTTAGTAATTGCAGGAATTAAGGACTTAGGATAGTAAGTCAATACGTTGGTAATTTCGTTGGATACCTTCAATTTATGGCCACGGATAATATCCGTTTGCATTAAAATTTCGATGCAAGCACGTAATTCTTCTGTCCATCCATCACGATTGATAATGCCATTTTTAACTTCACGATAACTACGCAAGAGAGTGTGAATCTTATCCGTTAATTCAAGCACAGTCTTTCTTTGAACTTGAGTTGGGTGTGCAGTTAAAACAGGTACTACATTTACCTTTTCCAAAATTTCTTTGGCATTCTTCTTTTGCGCAACAATATTAATAGTGTCGTTTAATTTCCCCAAGTAATCATGATCAGTATTGTTCAATACATTAACTTTGCTGGCTAATTCCACGTCTTCTGAAATATTAATCAAAAGTGGTAATGTAGCAAAATAACGAGCAACGACGATCATTTCACGATTATCTAAACTGGCGATTTGATCTTCAAGTTCTTGATAATTTTTATTTGCAGAAATCTTAATTAAATTTTGAATCTTAGTAAAAAGTTCTTTACCAATTAATTGTTCTGTAGATTCGTTAAGCAAGTCGGTTAAAATCTTAACTTCTTCAGTCACTACATTTACATCGCTGCTATTCTCTAATTTTTTAACAGTCATGTCCGAAATTCCTTTCTACTTTTACTAAGACTAAAATATCATGAAAAGTGTAAAAAAGGAATTAAAATAATCCTACGCCCATATAGTCATGGAGGATATGATCTGCGGCTCTCTTCAACTTAAAGTAATTAATATTATTAGAAAATAGCATAATCATTCGTTTAGTCTTGTAATTAGCGACAAAACAACAATTGTATCCAGGGATACTACCATCTGCGCGAATAACATTACCCTTGAAGTACACTCCACCGAAGTAAGCTACTTCCTGATGTTGGGCTTGACGAGAATATTTATTGATCATTTTAGGATCTTTAAGAACACGGTCATAAACAAATTTCCAGTAATCATTTGGTGACATAAATAAATTACCGGCACCAAAATCAGAAGAAGTCGTGATAGTTACTTTATACCAATTGACATTATTAACCATAGGTTGAGTGACTTCTTTTTGAGACACTTCGGAAAAATCCTTAACCTTGTGAAGATGAAGCGGCTTTGCAAAATTATTTTGAACATAATTATTATAAGTTGTGTTGTTTATACGACTGATAATTGCTGCTAATAATTCATAATCTATGTCTTGATAATCCCAAGTATGAATATGATCATACTTGATGTATTTTAGCATATAAGCAATCTGTTCTTGCTGATTCTTAAGTGGAGATGATGGACGAGCATTATTAATCAAACCACTTGTATGATTCATTAATTCACGAATTGTAATATTCTTACTACCCGGAACCTGAGGAAAATATTTTGATAAAGGTGTATTCCAACTGAGCTGTTTTTGTTCCTCTAGCTGATTAATCGCAGTTCCTGTCATGATTTTTTGAAGAGAAGCAATCGGAAACAACTGATCTGCTTTTACTATCTGCTCTTCGTTAGTAGTTTCATTATTTTTAACGACAATTGGTTGACTTTTATCCTTTTTATCGTTGACTAACATTACACCATTAATATGATGAAACTTCATATATTCTTTAAGCTGCTTAGGTGAATCTCTGATACCACTATCCATCCTGTCGCCCAAAGGTATAACGAATAAAAATAGTAAAAAAGCGCAGATTCCTATCAAGCTGTATAAGAAGAATTTTTTTCGATGCATAGTCGCTCTTTACCTCATTTCTTTTTACTCCCGGTAACATTTCAAGATCAACTTTACATTTATGATAATCTATTTTGGTTTTAGAAAACAAATTTATTTGTACATTACGCATTTGAGTATAAAAAAAGAAGCAATCAAGCTTCTTCTCTAATCTATTGGCAATTGTTATCAATAAATATCTTTAATCTTTTCAAATCAGTTAATGAAAAATAACTTCTAACTTTTGTTATTTTTAAGTCATTAATATTGGCAATCAAGTATTCTTTTGTATCAATATATGAAGGTTTATCAAAATTATATTTTTCCCAATCAAAAATTGGATAATAGTACTTTCTTATATTTTCACTTTTCTCGGTGTACTTCGACGTAATCTTTAGTAGCCAAACTTTTGCATCGGTTAATTTTATTATTAAAACTGGTCTGCTTTTACCACCTGTTTTATCAGTATATGCTACAAAAACATCCACAATATCGTTAGTCCTCATTCAGCCAATCCTCGATATCTTTCGTTGATTTAGCTTCTTTATGAGGTAATTTTGAAATGGTTTGTACCAAATCTCTTGTTGCTTTTTGTTCTGGCGTTTCTTTCAATTCAAAAGGAATACCTCCCGTTGCAACTACTTTCTTTAAAAAAACATTTATAGCAGTAGTAATATTGAGGTATCTTAAAGACTGTAGGAAGTAGTTAAATGATCCAATTTTTAGTAAGAATCAAATATTTCTGATAAAATATTATTAATCAATTTTAATTAAGGGAGAGAAAAATATGAGCTTAGACTATAAGAAATTAGCTGCTGCTAAGAAAGATGATATTTTACGCGATTTAGGCGAATTAATTGCCATTGATTCTTCTGAAGATTTAGATAATACTTCTACAGAATACCCTGTTGGTCCTGGCCCAGTTAAGGCAATGAAGAAGTTTTTATCATTTGCCGAAAGAGATGGCTTTCATATTAAGAACGTTGATAACTATGCTGGTCGCGTTGACTATGGTGATGGTGAAGAACGTCTTGGCATCATAGGTCACATGGATGTAGTTCCTGCAGGTGATGGTTGGAATACCGACCCATTCAAGATGCTGATTAAGGATGGAAAAATCATCGGTCGTGGTTCCGCAGATGATAAAGGTCCTGCCCTTGCCGCATACTACGGCATGCTTTTACTAAAAGAAGCTGGCTTTACTCCTAAGAAAAAGATCGACTTCATCGTTGGTACTAATGAGGAAACTAACTGGGTTGGTATTGATTACTACTTAAAGCACGAACCTACTCCAGATCAAGTATTCTCTCCTGATGCAGAGTACCCAATCATTAACGGTGAGCAGGGAATTTATACTTTGATACTTAACTTTAAAGATGATGATCAAACGGGCAATGCAAAACTTGAGAAGTTTACTGCCGGTATTGCTGAAAATGTTACTCCACAAAAGGCTTACGCTATTATTAGTGGAAGTGATTTAGCAAATATTAAGAAACAATTCACTAAGTTTTTAGTTGACAATGACTTAGAAGGTAAGTTTGAAATTAATGGCGATCAGGCTAAGATCGAACTTACTGGTCAAGGTGCTCATGCTTCTGCTCCTCAAGTTGGTCGCAATGCTGCCACTTTCTTAGGTAAGTTCCTCAATCAATTCGATTTCGCTGGACGCGACAAGAATTATCTTAACTTCTTAGCTGATGTTGAACATGAAGACTTTAAGGGTGAAAAGCTTGGCGTTGCTCATCATGATGATTTAATGGGTGATCTTTCAAGTGCACCAAGTATCTTTGAATATCAGGCTGATGGTGATGCTATCTTAAAGGATAATATCCGTTACCCACAGGGTACTGATCCAGACAAGATGGTTCAGCAAGTTGAAGAAAAATTTGGTGATATCCTAACTGCTTCATTCAACTCATTTGAAGAACCACACTACGTACCAGGTGATGATCCATTAGTTAAGACCTTACTCAAGGTTTATGAACATCAAACTGGTAAACCAGGCCACGAAGTTGTTATCGGTGGTGGTACTTATGGTCGTCTATTCAAGCATGGTGTAGCCTTCGGTGCTCAACCAGAAGATGCACCAATGGTTATGCACCAAGCTAACGAATACATGAAAGTTGATGACTTGATTGATTCAATTGCCATTTACGCCGAAGCAATTTATGAATTAACAAAAGAAGCTTAAAAACAAAAAGATGATCTTTTTCTCACAGGAAAATGACCATCTTTTTTGTTCTTTTATTCTATTGCTTTAGCTCATTACCAATTCGTTTACATAAGTTAAATTAGTCAACTTGCTATTATCTTGTAATGGGAAAATCTTGTCTGGGTTCAAAACAGAGTTTGGATCAAAGACCTTTTTAATCTTTCTTAATAAGTTAGTATAGTCTTCACCATAGTACCATTCGAACCAATCTTTTCTAGCATAACCAATACCATGTTCACCAGACATGTTACCATCAAGGGCTTTAGCAGTCTTGTAAAGTTCTGTAATTACCTTATCGCTCTTTTCTTTGTATTCCTCATCACTCATATTGTCTGAACAGAGATAGATGTGCAAATTACCGTCACCAGCATGATCAAAGTTAGGAATTCTCATACCTATTTCTTTTTCAAGCTCATCTACTTGATCCAAAACATCAGGAATATGATTGATTGGTACATAAATATCTACCTCATCCATCTTAGGCGTTGATTTTTGAATAGCTAACAACAAATCTTCACGACACTTCCAAATGGTCTTTGCTTCTTCTGAGTTAGCATCAAGCACAATTGGTGTTGCTGACTTAAATTGCTTGGTAGTGGCAACAGCTTGCTTTAATTCAGCTTGCAATTCTCCATCGGTGAAGGTGTCAAAACGAAGTAAAATAAAGCCATCTCCTGTATCAACTAGGAATTTTTCATTATAGTATTTCTCCCAGAGATCGATAATTTTCCTACCCATAAATTCTACTGTAGTAGGTACTACGCCTGAAGCCAAAATTGCTGGTACTGACTTGATCGGATCATTTAATGTTGGAAATGGAATTAAAGCGTTAATTGACTTTCTTGGTGTTGGATAAAGCCACATCGTTACTTCGGTGACTACACCTAAAGTACCTTCTGATCCAATGATTAAATCTTTGAGTGAGTAACCTGATGAAGATTTAACAGCTTTAGCACCAAACTTGTATAAGTTACCATCAGTCAAAACTACTTTCAATTGACGAATGTGTTCACCAGTTACGCCATATCTGACAGCCTTTAAGCCACCAGCATCGGTGTCAACGTTACCACCAATTGAAGCCCAGTGCATCGCTGGTGCTGGCATGTATGAAAATGGTTTATTTGCTAAGAATTTTTCAATATCAATCAACCGCATCCCTGCCTGTACAGTCATAGTTAATGATGTTGGATCATATTCTAGCAACTTATTCATTTTAATCATGTCTAGTGAAATACCACCTTCAACTGTCAAGTTGGCTCCCATCAAGCCAGTTGAATTGCCTCTTGGCACGATCGGAATATTATGATCACTAGCATATTTAACGACTTTTTGTACTTATTCATTAGTAACCGGTTGAATGACCAAGTCTGGCATAGCACGAACGGTCTTGAATTGATCGTGATCCCAGTGCGTAGTTGGATTAGTGATAAGGCGCGCAGGATCAGCAATATAAGAACTTAAAGCTTTCAAATCTTCTTGATTGATCTTATGATACTCCATTATTTTTGCTCTCCTTTTATATACTCTGTTGTTATGTTTAATTAAGTAACTATCGTTATTATAGTTGCTGATGAGTGCGCTTAAAAAGTAAGATGCACTTACTTTTTACTTAAATAAAAAACTGAATGGTATCCCATCCAGCTCCTTTTAGTCTATTTTACTTACGCCGCGATCTTCAGCATCTTTTTTATCTACTTGATCATTTAACTTCTTTCCAACTAATAAAGCAAATAAACTAACGACTGAGGCTCCTAAACCTAATTTACCAAATTTCTTCATATTATTACCTCGTTTCATATCCTTATATTATATTAATTTTTATTGGCAACACTATTTTTCTGCTTTTATTGGTAAAAGCTTTAATAATTTATAATTTTCATCTATGAAAGTACTTACATTTGCCTTCAAATGAGTTACTCTATTCATGAAGAATCGAGGAAAAATTATGCAAGCATTAGTTTTAACAGTAACTAAAAAATTAGAAGAAAAAGAAGTTCCCACCCCAGAGGTCAAAGATGATGAAGTTTTAATTCATACAGCCTATGCCGGTATTTGCGGCACAGATCGTGAACTTTACAATGGTTTACCAGGTTCTGCTCAAGCAAATCCACCTATTATTTTAGGTCATGAAAACTCAGGGATTGTTAAAGAGGTTGGCAAAAATGTCACCAATATTAAACCTGGTGATCGAGTAACTGTTGACCCTAATATTTACTGTGGTCAATGTTACTACTGTCGTACTTCTCGACCAGAACTTTGTGAACACCTTTCCGCTGTAGGTGTCACTCGTGATGGCGGTTTTGCGGAATACTTCACCGCGCCAGCTAAAGTTGTCTACCCTATTTCAGATAACCTTTCACTTAAGGCAGCTGCAGTCACCGAACCACTTTCATGTGCTATACATGGTGTAAATTTGTTAAAATTGCATCCCTATCAAAAAGCATTAGTCATCGGGGACGGCTTTATGGGTGAATTATTCGTTCAAACTTTAAAGGCAATGGGCGTTCATCAGGTGGATTTAGCTGGTATTTCTAAAGAGAAATTAAAGCTCAATCATGATCATTTTGATGTCACTACTTTTAATACCGCTCAAGGAGACAAGATTCCTAACAATGCTTACGACATTGTAGTAGAAGCTGTCGGTAATCCTATTACCCAAGAAGAAGCAATTGCTGCTACGCGGCGTGGTGCACAAGTATTAATGTTTGGCGTGGCCAACCCTAAGTCACAATTCAAGATTAATTCTTATGAAATCTATCAAAAGCAATTAACGATTCAAGGCTCATTTATCAATCCATACTGCTTTGAAGATGCCATTGGACTACTTGAATCACATAAAGTCGATGTCTTACCATTAATCTCACATGAATTATCTTTAGGTGAAGTTGAGCAATTTACTTCAGGTAAATTAAAGGATGTATCCAAAGCTGTTGTGAAGGTTAATAATTTGAAGTAATTAAAATTAATACTGAAAAAGCTTTTCTATTCACGTATTTTGCATGAGTAGAAAAGCTTTTATTTTTATTCAAATTCTTCTTGTGCAGTGACTAAGTTCTTTCTTCTAAAGACGTGGAATACTAATCCAACTGCCAAACCACCTAATGCAGGTACTAACCATGAAAGTCCCATACTTGCAAGTGGCAAAGAACTTCTAACTGAAGTAACCATTA
Organism: Lactobacillus gallinarum; assembly: GCF_002160635.1. Lineage (NCBI taxonomy): Bacteria > Bacillati > Bacillota > Bacilli > Lactobacillales > Lactobacillaceae > Lactobacillus > Lactobacillus gallinarum. The sequence goes on along the minus strand of NZ_NFKZ01000014.1, from coordinate 4,321 downwards.
AACCAAATTGGCTTTGACTAACAACTGCTGGAAATGCTACAACCATGTCACCTAATGCAGGTACTACCGTGAACAAGATTACAAAGAAGTAAACTACGCTATCACGTTTGAACAATGGTGAAAATACTGACAAAAGGATCAGGACCATTGATAATGGGTACAAGAACATCAACATTGGAGTTGACCAAGCGATGATTTGATCCAAACCAAAGTTAGCAGCAAAGAATGATGCTAAACAACTAAGAGCAAGCCATGCGTGATAACTAACCTTTGGGAAATGCTTATGGAAATCTTGTGCAAATGCGGCAACCAAACCAACAGCAGTAGTTAAACAAGTAACAGTTAACAAGAATGCAAGTAATGCTTGACCAAAAAGACCACCGTATTCATTAACGATTTGGTTAAATGCAACACCACCGTTATCTGATACCTTGAAGTGACCTAATGACATTGCACCCATCAAGATCAAAAGTAAGTAGATTAAAGCTACGGCACCCATAGCAACTACACCAGATTTGGCAACCACCTTTGAAACACTCTTTGGATCTTTTTGACCCATTGAACGAACAGCGGTAACAACAGTAACACCAAAAGCCAAACCAGCTAAGGCATCCATAGTGTTATAACCTTCAAGGAAGCCGTTAACTAATGCTGAATGCTTGTAAGCAGCAGTAACAGCAGCAGTTTGTGGATTTCCTAATGGATTAAGAAATGCTACAACGAAAACTAAGAATAAAAGTGCTAAAAATAATGGGTTTAAAACCTTACCAACATTAGACAAGATGTTGTTTTCATGATATGAAAATGCAAATGCTAATAAGAAAAACACAGCTGAAAATACTAACAATGCGACAGTTTGCATATCCTTAGGGATAAATGGTGCTACACCTACAGTAAATGAAACAGTTGCTGTTCTTGGTGTACCAAACAAAGGACCGATAGTCGCATGGATCAATACCATAAATACTACGGCAAAGCCGGCGCCTAATGGTTTACCGATGTCGTAAACACCACCTGCACGGGTGATGGCTACGGCAAGCACTGATAGTAAAGGCAATAACACACCAGTGATCAGAAATCCAACTGCGGCTGTCCCCCAATTCGCACCGGCAAGCTGTCCCAAGTGAAGTGGAAAAATCAGGTTACCAGCCCCAAAGAATAATCCAAATAGCAAAGAAGCAACGACTAAATATTGCTTCCAGGTCAACTTACGAGATTTTTCATCATTCATACACTCATCCTCCTGAGAATTAAGAATTATCTGATCACAAAAAAAGTCCCTCAACCAAAATTGCTTTGATTGAGGGACGCTTCTAGCGTGGTACCACCCTTTATTTATATTGTTATTACTAACAATACCTTTCGCGTGCGGCCGAAGAAACTTCAGCGATACGCAGGCACTATAACGGGTGCTCCCACCATTTCTTACTACAAGATTAAGAAATAGAACTCGAAAGTGATTTTCATTCAATTCTACCTTTATCTCCTCACACCTAACGAGATTCGCTGCAAATTCGAATTAAACTACTCTTCTTTCTCTTTGTTTTCAGACTAATTAAATTGTTAATAATTATTTTAATCAAATTATCATCAATGTCAACACTTTTTTAATATTATTTTTTAATGACCCAACGATAACTCAAATTTTGAGTATACTGATTCTTACCAATCTGGTACATATATTGATCTTTCACGATCCGATGGCCTTTAACCTTAAAAATCTTTTCTTTCTTAAGTGTTAACTTTTTGATCAACTTGCCTTGACGATTATAGATGAAGAATCGATTACCTTTAAGGCCGTAATATTGTTTGACTAACTTCTTTAAAGCTGGCTTTTTTGTACTCTCTTCAGCGATTTTCTTAATATCTAATGGTTGCTTCTTCTTTACATCTGAAGCCGTATATCCTAGCCAAAAATGACTATCTTTGCCGAAATTCCATACCGGACGATCAGTAATATATTGCCAATTATTCTTGCTGTTATAGATATTAGGTAGAACGTAACCCCGATGTTCAATTTTTACCAAGTTATAGCCCAAGCGTAAAACTTTTTGTACTTCTTCCATTAATACGGTAATAATCATAAGGATCATGATCAAAATCGTCCAATTGACTTACAAAAGTTACTGCTTGGTCAAAGGTTAGCTTTTGCCCCTTCTTTAAGTACTTATCACTAGGTGCCATAGTAGAATCATTACTGTAGTCATTTGAATTGATGAAAGTTCTGACGTTATTGTTCTTAACTACCCCAGTCGTCTCACCAGTAGTCATTAAATAATTACCATTAACAGCAATTACATTAGCCACTTTCACATAACGATTGCGACCAAGCTTGTAATATTCGTGTCCTTTAATCTTGTAATAAGGGATGCGCTTTTTCTTATTATTTTCATAAAAGTAATATTTACCGTTTTTAGTTGATTTAACTTTGCCAGTATAAGCTAAAGTTTGACCACGTTTAATCTTAGTAGATAGTCGTTTCCCTTTTGCATTATACAAATAGCCATTGTTAATGACTGTGATCCAATTTTTGCCAGAAATTTGTTTAACATAGTCAGATGATAATAAGCCACTATTACTTAAATTGTATTGCAGTTCACCAAAATAATAGCTGCCTGGATCAAACGGTTTGTACTTAGGTGTACCATAATACTTTAAAACTTTCCCCTTTTTAACCGGGTGTCTCTTGCCGTTAGCAAAATAACTAGCGTAAGTTTGAGTTACCTTGATTTTGCCACTAACAGACTGTCTTGCAGCGTAAACTATATTAGTTTTAGGAAGACTAACTACGCCCGTTACTGGCGCAACAGCTAAAAGCGCTGCAGTAACACTGATTGTAAATTTTCTGTTTAATTTCATTTTGAGCTCCTTTCATAATCAAACAAATATTAACAATTTTGCTAGTTCATCTATTACAATAAGATCAACACACTTTTATGGAGGTATTAGATGAAATACGATTTTACAGAATTGATTGATCGTCATGGCAAAGACGCGATGGCCGTTGATGCAGTAGGAAAATTACCTGGTTTTGCACCATCAAAACCAAAAGAAGGCTTTGATACAATCCCGATGTGGGTGGCCGATATGAACTTCCCTACGGCTAAATCAATTCAAGAAGCAATTATTAAACGTGCCCAGCATCCCCTCTTTGGTTATTTCCAACCAAGCGACGCCTACTACCAGGCAATCATTGATTGGCACAAAAAACGCAAGGGCGTACCAGGTTTAACTAAAGAAGATATTGGCTACGAAAACGGTGTACTTGGCGGCGTCGTTTCTGCCTTAAAAGTCTTTGCAGCACCAGGTGATAAAGTTTTACTTCATTCACCAACTTATATGGGCTTTACTAACGCTGTATTAAGCAACGGTTATCAAATCGTTCACTCACCTTTAATTAAAGATGAAAATGGTACTTGGCGAATGGACTATGAGGATATGGATAAAAAGATTAAGGAAAATCAAATTCATGTTGCGATTTTCTGTAATCCTCATAATCCAACTGGTCGTGTCTGGACTAAAGAAGAAATCACTAAGGCAATGGAAGTTTACGAGAGAAATAATGTCTGGGTAATTTCTGACGAAATCTGGTCTGACCTAATGATGAATGATCATCATTACACTCCTACCCAATTAGTTAGCGAATGGGCCAAAGAGCACACTGCTGCTTTCTACGCTCCATCTAAGACTTTTAACCTTGCAGGTTTAATTGGCAGTTACAGCGTTATTTACAATAAGCCTATCCGTGAACGAATCCAAAGCGTGGGTAAAAAGACTGTTTACAATAGTATGAATGTCTTTTCAGAACATGCTTTAATTGGTGCTTACAGCGACGAAGGAAATAATTGGCTTGATCAACTTTTGCCAGTTCTTTCTCAAAATGTAAATCTAGCTTACGATTATGTAACTAAGCGTTTCAATGGAGTATCAACCTTTAAGACCGAAGGAACTTACATGATGTTCCTCGATTGCACGGATTGGCTTAAAGAACATGATAAAACGCAAACTGAGTTACTTGAACGTGGTTGGGATTACGGCATCGGCTGGCAAGATGGTGGACTATTTCAAGGTCCAACTTCAATTAGATTAAACTTAGCTTCACCAACTTCTCGCATCGAAGATGCATTTAAACGCATGGACAAATATGCTTTTAATGCAGAATGGTAAGAACGACAAAATTAAAAGGCAAAGAATATTCAAATTGAACTGAGACCTAAAAATTAGACAGTTTAAAATACAGGATTAATAGAGGCTTGATTCCGATATTCTTTCGGAGTTAAGCCTTTTAATCTGCTCTTTATCCTTTCTTCGTTATAGTATT
>NZ_NFKZ01000013.1:0-41095 GCF_002160635.1 Lactobacillus gallinarum | reverse complement strand
TGGTCGATCCGCTAGAATATTATATATCTCGTAAAGAATTACAAATGTAGCGCCGGATACGGAACCGTACGTCCGGTGCAATGAGAGGGGCGAGAATTAAACTCCCTCTACTCTATTGTTTTAAATTAACGATCTTCGTGGTTAGTGAAGTAACGGTAATCTTTACTCTTGTCGAATAATACGGCACGAGCGTTTTCACCATTTGAGATGGAGAAGATTGCGTCAGGGTATTTATCCTTAACTTCGTCTTCAATAAGTCCTCTCATCATTTCGTTGTTAGCCAAAACCGAACCAGTCAAAGCAATCTTCATTGGCTTTGGATCTTCGTAACGATTAAGACCAATAATAATATCGCGAGCTAACAAGTGAGCTTGTTGTTGGATGATCTTGATTGCGTCATCGCTGCCTTCATCTGCAAGCTTAGCAACATGAACTGCCATGCCGGCAACTTCAGGATTAGACATTCTGTAGAATTTAGCGTTACATTCATCCATGTGTTCTACGCCGAATAACTTAGTGAACATTGGAATAAGTGCGTTATCTTCACGCTTGTCCCAGCTAAGAAGTGCAGATTGCATAGCTGAACGAGCAATAGCATAACCTGAACCTTCGTCACCTAAAATGTTACCGTAACCACCAACAGCGATTAAGTGACCGTTTTGTAAGCCGTTGTATACTGAACCAGTACCAGCGATAACAAGAGCACCGTCATCACCTTCAAGACCAGCATAAAGGGCTAAGAGTGAGTCAGTAATAGCACGGGTAGGTAAGTTGTTGATTCTTGATGAAATAGTAGCAGCAACTTCAGGTGCGTTACCAACAACTGAAAGACCAGCAATACCTACTAAAACGCGCATACAGTCGCCGTCAATCTTGTTTAACAATTCGTTAATAGTATCTGAGATGTTTTTAATTCCGCCTTCGTAATCAGCGTTAATTTGACCAGGACCGCCTTCTGCGCGACCAAGTTCTTTGCCGTTTTCGTCATATGCAATGGCAGTTGAGTGAGTACCGCCTGCATCTACACCAATTTGGTATGTAAGAGCCATATTCAAATCTTCTTTCTATATTAATTTATCCATATGATAACGTATTCATTTTATTACATTTTTATATTATAGGTCTAGTATTATTTCTCCATGTTAACGCTAACACTGATATTTTCGTTTATTTTTATGTAAATTACTAAGGTAATCAAGCTGATTAATAAGCCGATTATGAGAATCCATGGAATATAAATCAAAGTTATCTGATGTTTACCGGGATTGAGGTTAAAACTCAGAAAAGCATTAGCAAATAATACTTTATTTTTATGAAGAATTTTACCATTATCAATTACTAACCAGTTAATACTACTTGGGATAGTAGATTTCATGGTCATTTTTTTATGAAGGGAAAAATGGTTGGATTTGATAACCAAGGCAGAGGGTTGAGTAATTTGAGGTTGAATTTGCTTAAATGAATGCATTTCTTGGGCTAGCTTTTTGGTATCTAAACGCCATAAATTTGTTGCATTTAAGTCTAAATTGTCTTTTTTCAGAGTAATAGCAATTTGGATACGTTGGCCACTTTGTCTACTTCCTAAATTTATCAATCGAGTATTTGAATCACGTACTGTAAGGTTAACGAAACTACCGTTAACGTACATATCAATAGCGTTGTCATCAATATCACCAGGCAACTCGAGATAATAAGAAGAATTTGTTTTAGGTCTAAGGTTAAAAATTAGACGAGCTGATTTATTCTTTCTCTTTTTGGAATATTGCATCCAGCCGCCATCCCAACTTGAAACATTAATCTTTTTTGGATCGGGCCAAATTACATTATGGAAGAGAGTAGTAGTATTGCCAGTTGCCGCTTGTAAAAATTGAGTTTGATTTTTAGTGATATTACTAGGATCGAACTTCATCTTTTTGGTAGAAGTTGGTGATAAAAATAAAAGTGGCAGTGCATAATTATTTTTCATTAAAATTAATTGATTAAATCGTTTTTGTAAATGATAATCACCAACGTCGATTCTTTGATTTTTATTATCATATTTCATTTGTTTTTTTTCCTTAAGTGGGGTGATTTCTTCATTAGGAAGAATGTAATATTTAATGCCAAAAAGATCGTCAGTAATTGGAGTACCGCCAAAATTGGTATAAGAATTGCTGTTATTAACAAAACCTAGATTATTTAACAGCGACAGCACATGTTGGTTGGAGATGGAATTGAAGTTGCTCAAACCATAATAATTAGCACTAAATGGATCATCATCGGAACGATAAAAATTCTTTTCGGTTCTATATAAGCTTTGATCATGATTAGTTTCATAGTTAGTAACTTGCGTTGTATTTTTTACAAAATTTTGATAATCGTAATTTTTTTGATAGGCCAAATTTCCTAATGATAAGACCAAATTAATTACCAATTCCAATTCAATTATTAAATAAAAGAATATTGCTGCATAATTGTTTTTATTATAAATAAAAGCGATAAACAGTAAGCCCAAAGCTAAAAAAGCTCCTGTGGCAATTTGAGCATTTTCATTTAAGAAATCAAATGATTGATCATTAAACGTGACAAAAAGAATCAGTCCCAAAGCAACAATAGCTAATGGCAGAACTTGCCATAGTTTGATTTTTTCTTGCTGATTTAATGCGATGATTGCTAAGTTTAAAGCTAAAAAAATCAACACAAAACTAAAGCGACCAGGGTACCAGACAGGAAATTGACCTAAGTGCCATAGTAAGACTAATGGTGTCCAAAATAGTGAAGCGATTAAAAATAAAAGCAGGAGGCCATTAGCTAATTTAGTTTTCCAATTAATTTTTTTATTTAGAAAGTAAAGAATAGTCAACAACAAAAAAGGAAGAGGAATAAAAATATTTGGCATCCCTTCTTGCATTTCATGAAAATTATAAGCACCATCGGCAAGCTTAGTTATTTGATTATATGGGATAAATTGAAATCCCCATGACCAATTTGCAGAAGATGCTGCCTTTCCTTGCAACATTTCAATAAAAACTGGCAATAACATAAAGGCATCTAAAAAAGACCCCAAAATACTTTTTATTAAATATGATTTAAAAATAGACCATTGCTTTTTTCTATTGAAGAAGAAAATCTGGGTCAATAAATAAAGAAAGCCAAAAGCTAATGTCATAAATGCGGTATAAAAATTGGTAAACCACAGTAAAAATGTGATTAAGATTAGATGGCTTTTCTCTTGCTTTAGCGTGCGATCGATTTCATTAATTAAAAGAGGCAAAAGTATAACTGAATCTAGCCACATCAAGTTGAAGTGGTTGGCGATAACATATCCTGATAATGCATAGGCGCTGCTTGCAGCTAAAGCGTAGAATGGCATATTTATTTTTTGCTGCCAGTAATAATAACTAGTTAGGCCACTTGTAGCGATTTTTAGTCCGATAATTATTAAAATAGCTTGCGGTAATAAATTTTCTGGAAATAAGAATAAAAGTAAATTAAACGGGCTAAAAAGATAATAAGCATCTGTTGCTAACATCGATCCGCCTAATCCATTTGAAAAGGAATAAATTAAGCGAAGGGGATGAGAAAACAAGTTATTTCTAAAAAAAGCGAGGAAATCAACATATTGTTGCCCCAGGTCTACTGTTAAAACGCCATTTTTGGTATAAAAGAAGTAGCTGAAGAAAATTAAACCAGGTAAAATAAAACTTAATAAAAAAAGAAGATTTTTTTTAGTAGTAAATAATTTATGGATAGTAAAATAATTATTCATCTTAAAATTTAGCTAAGCTCCATTCTCAATCGTAGAATTAACGTTCAGTTTTTGTTAAAATACATACAGTTTTAGTGAGGGACGATATACGTGGATTATTTTAGAAAAAATAGTGGGACTGGTTCAAACAAACAGTCTTCTACTCCAATAAGAATGCGAATCATCGTAGGGGTTATCCTTGTGCTTTTTGCGATGTTGATCGGACAACTGGCTTATTTACAGCTAGTATATGGATCTCGTTTTAAAGCAGAAGTACAACAATCGGATTCGACAGTTGTTTCAAATCAGGTGCCGCGAGGTGTTATGTATGATGCTAAGGGACATGTATTAGTAGGAAATAAGGCTACTAATGCAATCACTTATACTAAGAGTGCTTCGACCACCACAACGCAGATATATCAAATTTCTAATGCGTTGAGCAACTATATTAAGATTACAGATGAAAAGCCGACAAAGCAAATGATTGCTGATTATTATTTAGCTGATAAAGATAATAATACTAAGATTTCAGCTAAATTGCCTAAATCAGCTAAGGTAGATGCAAGCGGAAATAAGAAAACTAATTCCGAGGTTTACCAAGCCGCAATTGCTTATGTTGAAAAAATGGATCCTAAGTTAACTGAAAAGCAAAAAACGGCCGCATTGATCTTTAATAAGATTTCAGGTGCCTATACTTTATCAACTATTTATATCAAAAATAAGGGCTTAACTGATAAGGAAATCGCTCAAGTGGGTGAACACCTATCAGAGTTGCCAGGTGTCGGTATCGGAACTGACTGGCAAAGATCTTATCCAAATGGTTCATCTATCCAAAGTATTATTGGTTCAGTTTCTACTGAAAAATCCGGATTACCTAGCGATAACTTGCAGTACTACTTGAGAAATGGCTATTCTCGTAATGATCGAGTAGGTACTTCATATTTGGAAGAGGAATATGAACCGCTGTTAAAAGGAACGAAGTCAACTAGCAAGGTAACTACTAAGTCTAATGGTAATATTCAACAGACTAAGACAGTTTATGATGGACAAGCTGGTGACAGCTTAATGTTGACGATTGATGCTAAATATCAAAAAGAAGTTCAAGCATCTTTGAAGCGAATTTATGGTTCAGCTATTGGTGCAGGAGCAGCTCGCTATTCTAACGGTGCCTACGCCGTGGCAATGAATCCAAATACGGGAGCATTATTAGCGGTAGCTGGTATTAACCGTAATACGAATACAGGCAAGACTACCGATAATGCCTTAGGTGTAATCAATCAGTCATTTGTTATGGGATCAGCAGTTAAGGGTGCCACTGTTTCTGGTGGTTTGATCAATAAAGTTATTACTCCTACTAACAATACTTTTCCTGATACACCAATTTATCTTCCAGGTTCACCAGTTAAGAAATCTGTTTACCCAGTCGGAACATTCAGTTCATTGGATGCCGAAACAGCGCTAGAAGTTTCAAGTAACATCTATATGATGAACTTAGCAATGAATTGGGTTGGTGCAAAATATGTACCTAAGACCTACATCCATATGCCAGACAATGCTTTTAATACTTTAAGAAGAAACTTTGCAATGTTTGGCCTGGGTCAAAAGACTGGTGTTGACCTTCCTGGTGAAGTTGCCGGAATTGAAGGTAAGTCATTCAATTCTAAAGGAAATATTCTTTCTGGTTCAGTACTTGACTTGGCATATGGTAACTATGATGCTTATACGCCAATTCAGCTTGCTCAATATGTATCTACAATTGCCAATGGTGGTTATAGAATGCAGCCATATATTGTGCAGTCTGTTGGTAAGACAAGTAAAGACGGCAAGAAGATTTATATTAACTACAATAAGAAGCCAAACGTTCAACAGTCTATTCCATGGACTACAGATGAATTAAACGTAGTTAGAGAAGGATTCTGGCGTGTAGTACATGGTACAAATGGTTGGGGTACTGCTCACTACTTGAAAGATGTTAAACCATCAGTTTCAGGTAAAACTGGTACTGCTCAGACTTTCTACTATGATGCTGAACACCCTAATAGAAAGCATAATATTGAATTAATTAACTCTACTTTCATTGGTTATGCTCCATCTAAAAATCCAAAGCTTGCTGTAGCTGTGGTGTTCTCAGGTCTTGATCCAGACATGGAAGGGACGTATACTTTGCAAGTCGCTAAAGCAATGATTCAGGATTATTTTAAACTTCATTCAACAAAATAAAGAATTAACACTGGTCAAATTGCTTGAAAAATGCTATTCTAGTACAGTCAGAATAAAAGTGTAGGTGGTGAAAAAAATGGCAGATAACATCATTTTAGAATGCACCGAATGTGGCGATAGAAGTTACTTATCTAAGAAGAACAAGCGTAAGCATCCGGAACGTTTATCTTTGAAGAAGTATTGCCCAGTTGAAAGACGCGCAACACTTCACCGTGAAACTAAGTAATAAATCAAAGTAGCAGGTTGTGTGCCTGCTATTTTTTGTAGGTAAAAAATGAAAAAATCAGAATTAAGAAAAATACAAATAAATAAATTAAAGCGTTTTGCCAAAACTGAAGATAAAAAATTAGAAGATACAATTTTACTTAAAAAGTTAATGGAATCTGATTTAATCAAAAATAGTCAAACTATTGGAATAACTGCTTCTCTACCTTTAGAGGTGGATACTTCCGAAGTAATTGCTCATTTATGGGATGAGGGTAAAGAGGTATATTTGGCCAAAGCTGAAAATGATCAAGATCATACTTTAAATTTTTTGCATTACACATATATGAGTAAATTGAAAAAATCTAGTTTTGGTGTAGAGGAAATCGCTGACCCAGATGCTATGGTTAATAATCATTTGGACTTGGTGATTGTGCCTGGATTAGCATTTGCACTTGATTCTCACGTTCGTCTTGGTTTTGGTGGCGGCTATTACGATCGCTTTTTAGCAAAATATAATCCTAAGACTGTATCACTAGTGAATTCTCAGATGCAATTCCAACATGCTGAATGGCCTGTTGAAAACACTGATATACCAGTTCAGACGCTGATAACTACTGAAACACATTAATTAATTTAAGGAGGCTGGAATGAAGCAAAAAATTAACCTCTCACAAATATTTGTGACCTTAGGAATTTTAATAGTTTTATTAATAGTCTTTTTAGTTGAAGTCTTTTTAGGTGGCTCCGAAAACGTCAATGTTTTGATGAAAATGGGAGCAATGAATAATTATGCGGTAGTCGCTGGTCATCAATGGTGGCGTTTATTTACTGCTCAGTTTTTGCATATTGGTGTCATGCATTTAATATCAAATGCTGTCATTATCTATTACATGGGTCAATATATGGAGCCAATTATGGGTCATACGCGCTTTTTAGTTACGTATTTATTGGCTGGAGTTGGTGGTAATTTATTTAGTTTGACTTTTAGTTCAGATCGAAGTTTAAGTGCAGGAGCTTCAACAGCTTTGTTCGGACTTTTTGGGGCTATGGTTGCCATTGGCTTGCGTAATTTCCATAATCCAATAATTAGTTTTTTAGGAAGACAAGCTTTTGTCTTAGCACTGATTAATTTAGCGTTAGATATTTTCGTACCCGGTATTGATATTTGGGGTCATATTGGTGGTTTAATAACTGGCTTCTTGCTAGCTATCATTTTAGGTGATCGCGTAATGCGGACGTATAATCCTAAGTGGCGCGTTTTAGCGGGCGCTGTTTTGATCGTTTATATAGTGTGGACTGTTAGAACAGGGATGGTTATTAACTTTTAAATGAAGACTTTATACGATGTACAACAACTTTTAGAAAAATATGGCATTTTAGTTCATGTTGGTAAAAGAATCTGGGATATTGAATTGATGGCGCTCGAACTTGATAATATCAATAAAGCCGGTTTAATTGATCAACATGATTATATGATTGCAAAATTGATTTTACGTAGAGAACATAGAATCGAAGAACTAAAAGAGGAAGATAAAAAGAAAAAGGATAGCAAGTAAATTAGTTTAGCGGTATCATTATATTTGTAAGTTTTTATGGAAGGGCAGATTAAGGTTTATGTCGAGTTTTTTAATTATCTTAGATTTAGTTTTATTAGCCATTATTTTAGTCTTTGTAGGTATTTGGGGATGGAATAAGGTCCAAGCCAAATCTATCGGCGGTGAATTGACTAATGAAGAATTTAAGGCAGGCATGCGCAAGGCACAAATTATCGATCTGCGTGAAAAAGAACCGTTTAAGCGCAAGCATATTGATGGTGCCCGCAATTTGCCATATACAATGCTTAAATACCAATATAATGAACTTAGAAGTGATTTACCGGTTTATCTTTACTCAGATTCAAACACAATTACTTTGAGAGCTGCCCGTTTCTTAAAGAAGAAGGGCTTTGTTTCAATCCACTGGCTTAAAGGTGGTTTTGAAACTTGGGATGGTAGAACTAAAAAGTCTAAATATTAATAAAAAAAGACACATTTAGAGCTGAAGGAGCCTAAATGTGCTTTTTTGTATCAAAAATAAAATTGAAAAGATGATGATATGCAAAAAGTACTAGCAATAGTAGGGCCAACTGCCATTGGTAAAACAAATTTGGCAATTTCTTTGGCGAAAACATTAAATGGTGAGATTGTCTCTGGTGATTCTATGCAAGTTTACCAAGAAGTGGAAGTCGGTACAGCTAAGGCAACTAAAGAAGAGCAGGCAGAAGTTAAGCATTATTTAGTTGATACACGATCAGTATTTGATGAATATTCTGTCAAAGATTTTGTTGGTGAAGCTACTAAGGCGATCACAGATATTAGTGAAAAAGGTAAATTTCCTATTTTAGCAGGCGGAACAGGCTTTTACGTTAATGCTCTGTTGAATAAAATGCAGTTGGGAGAAAAAAAGGACGAAGACAGCGGAACTTCCCAAAAGTGGGAAGTTTATTTAAAGCAGAATGGACCGCAAAAGTTGTGGGATATTTTAAATGAAAAAGATCCAGAAGCTGCTAAGAAAATCCCAGTTCCTAATTCGCGCAGAACGATGCGGGCATTAACGGTGATTGATCGTACAGGTGAAAAATTTTCACAACAACAAAAAAAGATTGAACCTAGATATGATTATCTGATTATTGGTTTAAATTCTGACAGGCAAGAAATTTATCGCCGAATTAATTTGCGCGTTGATCGCATGATGCAAAAGGGGATGCTAGAGGAGGCAAAGTTTATTTATCAAAATAGGGATAAAGAACATCAAGTATTGCAAGCTATCGCATATAAAGAATTTTTTCCTTATTTTGAAGGCAAAAAAGCTTTAGACGAGTGCGTTGAGCAACTTAAAACTGCATCTAGGCGGTATGCGAAGAGACAGCTGACATACTTTAGAAATCAGTTGCCAGTTAATTGGTTTGATCCATTAAATGATCCTGATTGTAAGGCAAAAATTATTGAAAAAGTAGAGGCATGGAAGAATGAATAATATACCAGATGAATTGCAAAAAATAGTAAAAGAAGTAGATAAACAAATAGCTCCTAAATTGGCAGAAATTGAGGATCAGATTGTTTATAACCAGGCTAAGGTATTGCAAGCATTTCAAGATAATAGCGTAGCAGAAGCTGATTTAAACGGTGCTACAGGCTATGGTGATGATGACATTGGTCGTGATAAGTTAGATCGAGTTTATGCGCAAGTCTTTGACACGGAAGATGCATTAGTGCGCCCTCAGTTTGTTTCAGGTACTCATACTTTGTTTACAGCATTGAATGGTAATTTGAAATATGGCGATACTTTGACTTATTTGACGGGGATGCCATATGATACTTTGCAAAAGGTAATTGGTTTAACTGATGACAAGCGTGGCACTTTGGCTGAAAAAGGCGTTAAGTTTTCATATGTTCCGCTAAAAGATAATTTGGTTGACTATGATGAAGCTGAGAAGATTCTCCGTAGAGATCAGCCTAAGGTGGTAGCGATCCAGAGATCACGTGGTTATTCGACTCGTAAGACTTTTACTATCGACCAAATTAAAGAGATGATTGCTTTTGTTAAGAAAGTTAGTCCACAAAGTATTGTCTTCATTGATAATTGCTACGGTGAATTTTCTGAAAAGCATGAAGCAACAGAATATGGCGCAGATTTAATGGCCGGTTCTTTAATAAAGAATGCCGGTGGTGGTCTTGCTAAGATGGGTGGCTATATTGTCGGTAAAAAAGATTTAGTGGAAAATGCTCGTCTTGCACTTACCGCTCCAGGTTGCACTGATGAAGGAGCAACAATTGGTAACTTGCATGACTTCTATGAGGGCTTTTTCTTAGCACCTAATGTAACTGGTATGGCTGAAAAAGGTATGATTTTTGCGGCAGCCTTGTTTGCTAAAATGGGAATGAATGTCACTCCCGCATGGGATGAAAAGCGTAGCGACATTATTGAAACAATTATCTTTAATGATCCTGACAAAATGATCAAATTCGTTCAAGAAGTACAAAAGAATTCTCCAATTGACTCTTTTGTTACTCCAGAAGCAGTTCCAATGGAAGGCTACGAAGATAAGATTATTATGGCAGCGGGGAACTTTGTTTCAGGCTCAACTATTGAGTTTTCTGCAGATGGTCCAGTTAGACCACCTTATGCGGTTTATATGCAAGGTGGCCTAACATATGCGCATGATAAAGTAGCTGTTATTAATGCTGTAAGGGATACATTCTTTAATCAAAAATAATTTTAAATTTTTACTAGACCAATTTGACATTTATAAATTGGTCTGCTATTGTATTAGTCAGTTCTAGGAGATAAAAATAAATCATAGGACCATATCAATTTAATATTTTTGTTTTTATAGGTGGATAAAACTATGAGTAAACAATATACTGCAGAAGAAATTAGAAAAGAAGTTGAAGATAAAGACGTTAGATTTTTACGTCTTTGCTTTACTGATATTAATGGTACTGAAAAGGCTGTTGAAGTACCTAAGAGTCAATTAGACAAAGTTTTGAATAACGATATTCGTTTTGATGGTTCTTCAATTGATGGCTTTGTTCGTCTTGAAGAAAGTGACATGGTTTTATATCCTGACTTTTCAACTTGGACAGTTTTACCTTGGGGTGATGAACACGGTGGTAAGATTGGACGTTTGATTTGTTCAGTTCATACAACTGATGGCAAGCCTTTTGCAGGTGACCCAAGAAACAACTTGAAGCGTGTTATTGGTCAAATGAAAGAAGCAGGCTTTGATACATTTGATATTGGTTTTGAAATGGAATTTCACCTTTTCAAGTTAGATGAAGATGGTAATTGGACTACCGACGTTCCAGATCATGCATCATACTTTGATATGACTTCAGATGATGAAGGCGCAAGATGTCGTCGTGAAATCGTTGAAACTTTGGAAGGTATGGGCTTTGAAGTTGAAGCAGCTCACCATGAAGTAGGTGATGGTCAACAAGAAATTGACTTTAGATTTGATGATGCATTGACTACTGCAGATAGATGCCAAACCTTCAAGATGGTTACTCGTCAAATTGCAAGAAAGCATGGTTTGTTTGCTACATTTATGGCTAAGCCTGTTGAAGGCCAAGCTGGTAACGGTATGCACAACAATATGTCACTCTTTAAGGGTAAGCGTAATGTCTTCTACGATGAAAATGGTGAATTCCACCTTTCAGATACTGCTCTTTACTTCTTGAATGGTATTTTGGAGCACGCTCGTGCAATTACTGCAATTGGTAACCCAACTGTTAACTCATACAAGCGTTTGATTCCTGGTTTTGAAGCTCCTGTATACATTGCTTGGGCTGCTAAGAACCGTTCACCACTTGTACGTATTCCTAGTGCTGGTGAAATTAACACTCGTTTGGAAATGCGTTCAGCTGACCCAACTGCTAACCCATATCTTTTACTTGCTGCATGTTTGACTGCTGGTCTTAACGGCATTAAGGAACAAAAGATGCCAATGAAGCCAGTTGAAGAAAACATCTTTGAAATGACTGAAGAAGAAAGAGCAGAACATGGTATCAAACCATTGCCAACTACTCTTCACAACGCAATTAAGGCATTTAAGAATGATGATTTAATCAAGTCAGCTTTAGGTGATCACTTAACTCATAGTTTTATTGAATCTAAAGAATTAGAATGGTCTAAGTATTCACAATCAGTTTCAGATTGGGAACGTCAACGTTACATGAACTGGTAAAATAGCTAATTAATAAGAATCCTCATAGTTCGAAGCTATGAGGGTTTTTTGTTGTATAATCAAAAATGGATATTTTGATTATAACGATGGAGAAAAAAGTTGAACAAAAAGATAAAAGTTGGGTTAATTACTTGTTGTAGTTTGTTACTTTTGACAGGGTGCAGTCCCGTGAGTCATAAAACGCAGCATCAAGAAAAGAAAATAGCGGTAGTCAAAAAACATTCTTCTAAGAAAATCGTAAATGAAGATGGAGTCAGGTTATCTACAAAGCTGACACCTAAAGAAATTGCAAGTGCTATTACGGTGTGTGCTGCAAATAAATATCATGGAACTTGGGTAAAAGTATTAAATGAAGCAAGAACTAATGGCTTAAAAATTAGTTTTCATAATCGAAGCGATTATCCCAAAATCACTAATGGTCAGGGATATGTATATGGAGTAAGTGCTGATAAACAAAATAGTGGAGCATGCTATACATTAAATGATGACCAGATTTTTATCTATGATAATCAAACTGAATTAGGCTCAATTACAGTAGATAAAATGGTTAAATATTTAAATACACATAATAGTGCTGGCATTGTTAAAAGACTAGCTAATGATGTGGTTTTAGGTACAGCTGATAATAATTCAAATGGCTCTAGTACTACGAAAATAGCAGGCGATAGAGGTTTAGATAATGCACCTGCAGAGATGCTAGGAACTTGGTACTCATATGATACTCATGAAAAAGCAACCGTAACTTTTACTGAACATACTATCGAAGAGACAGAAGATGGGCGTACAGTTACGACAGAACTGCATAAAATGAACCCAGATCGTGATCGCGGTGATCATGATCAAGATAAGGCTTATTGGGCTAAAACCAAGCATTGGGCAACTATTTCTAAGTTTAAAGTGCCTGAAAGCAAGCCAAAAGATAATAAGCTGTACTATAACATCTATGGTTGGAATGAAACCGCTGGCGATGGTGAGTTTTATGCTCTCCATACAGAAGAAGGTCAACCTGTATTAATATTAGCTGGAGGTGCAGGCATATGGACCGATGCGGTATATTGGAAAACACCAGAATTAGCTCAAAAATATGCTGGAAAGAAGTTCCATGATTTGCGTTATCGAGAAATGGATTAATTTGCTAAAAAAGCTTTAATGAATTTAACAAAATCAACTTTCTAATGTAAAATGCTATATAATAAAAATGCTAATTAGTATCCCTAATTTTCGTTAGGGGTATTTTTGTATTATCGGGAAGAATGTTGAAAGTATTGCAATGAGCAAAAAGATATTAGTATTAATTTTTTTAATAGCTACAGCTCTAAATCTCAGTGCTTGTAGTCAAAATTCCACTCAGCATGATAAAAGTGTCGACAACAATACTCAAAAGCAAGTTTCAAAGAATTTAACTGCTAATAAATTAACCAAGACATCACAGGCTAGTGCAATTACAATTTATGCAGCCATGAAATATAAAGGAAAATGGCAAGACGCATATAAGCAAGCGGTAAAAAATCATTTAAGTATCAGTATTAAAAGTAAAACAGGTTTTAGCCGTATTTTTAAAGGGCAGGGCTATATTTACCAGGTTACTGGTAACGGAAAAGAACAAAATACTTTCTACACGTTGAAGAAAGATGAAGTCTCATTTTTTAACCATAAAAAGAAAATAGCTACTGTTAGTTTGAATTCGATTTTAACTTTTTTAAATGATCATCAAAAATCTGAAGAAGTGAAAAGATTATCTGCTAAGACTGTATTGGGTGCTCGGATTACTTCAAATAAATATGGGGTTAAAGGGGATGCAGGGGTAGCTTATATTCCTAAAAAACTTCGTGGTATTTGGTACAATAAAAAGGGTAAAAAGCTAGTGATCACTGCTCATACTATTGAAGGAGAAGAGATTCATAGGATATCAACTGCTGTAGTTACTACGGAATCCTTCCAACAAACTAAGCACTGGGCTAGAGCTCGAATCGAGAATATTAATGGTATTGATTGTTATCATGTCCAAAGCTTAGGAGCACAAAACTTTGGCTTTTTGTATACTGTACAAAAAAATGGTAGAAATCCGGCGGTAGTAACCTATAGTGTAGATACCGGAGATTATCTTGATTCCTATTGGAAATCAACAACAATTGCTAAAAATAATGTGAATGCTGAATTTAAAAGCTTAAAGTAAGTATAAGTTTTAGGAAATTTTTGCTTTAAAAGTTGGCATTTATTCTTTTTCATAATATTATTAGGAAAAGCAATAGAAACGAATAAGAAAAGGGGAAATTCTGTTGAAACATAAATTAACTGTGTTGGTTGCAATTTCTGCGGCTTTAACTTTAGCAGGATGCAGTCAAACTACACAAAGCAATACACAATCATCACAATCTAAAACAAGTAAAGTTGCTAAGAATTCAAGTGATAACTCTAGTACTTCAACAGCTAGTTCCAAGAATAAAGATACATATACTAAGTTGTCTGCAAGCAAGATGGATTACAAGACCACTGCCAGTGCCATTGCAGTTTATGCGGCACAAAAATACGGTGATACTTGGGAAATTGCTGTTAATGCCGCTAAGCAAGGAAATTTAGGTGTAGCATTTAGAAGTAAAGATGCTACAGGCATTACCTCAGATAATAGCGGTTATGTTTATGAAGTTAGTGGTACCGGCAAGAGTAGTAATGCGCGTTATATGCTAGCTGGTGATGGTGCCAATAAACAAGTTACTATTTTTGTTAAGCAACGTAATTTAGGAACTACTAGTTTGAAAGATATCGTTGCTTACCTTAACCAAAAGAATGATGCTGATTTAGTAAAACAATTAGCTGAAAAAACACAATTAAATGTCAAATTAGAAGGCGATGAAGATGCACAAAAGACTACAACTACTAGTGCTAGTGTGATTCCTTCATCACTTCAAGGTACTTGGTACACTGCTGATACAGGCAACGGCAATATTGACACTTTGACTGTAACTGATAATAAAATTAATGATGAAGCTGGTTTTAGCATGAATGTTAAGGCTAAGAACAGTGGTTCAAGTACTTCAGATGGTTATATGAAGCAAACTACAATTAATGGTATTAGTTTCTATAGCTTTACCAATATGGGTCAAACTCCAGGACAGGGTAGTACATACTTGGCACCACATACTGAAGATGGTCAAAGTGTGATCGTCTCAGCTAATTCAAACGGCCGCACTAATGCTGTTTACTGGAAGAGTGAAGCTCTTGCAAAGAAGAATTCTAATAAGCAATTTAGTGATTTGAAGTATTAGATTATGAATGTAAAAAAGACGTCGATTGTCGACGCCTTTTTTAGTTTGGATTAATTAAATCTTCTAGTTTAAATTTTCCATTTTTGTAATCAATTACAAGAATAGAACAATTGCCAAATCTCTTTTTTAAAAATTGCTGTGGATCAACTCCGATGGCAATTAAGAAATTAAAGCAGGCTCCGGCATGTGAGACGGCAATAACTTTCTCATTGGGGTGGGCTTTAGCCATAAAACTTGAAATTGTATCAAATACACGCTTTTGCACGTCTTTTTGATTTTCACCACCATATTGAACAAAAAAATCGTTGTAAGGAACTTGAGGGTTAAGACGTTCATCTTGACCTTCGAAAGAACCGAAATACTCTTCTTTTAAGCCTTTTAGTCTTTGATAAGATATTGTTTATTAGTAACAATTTCTAAAGTATCGCTAGCTCTGAGACTGTCAAGAAGTTTGTGTAAATAGATCTTTCTCATCGATTGATTTTTTATTCTTTATTTAGTCAAAATAAGATAACGGACTACATTATGATAATTATAATGTTTGTAAGCCTTTTCACTAACAGAAATAATGTTTTGGTGTAATAATGAAAGCTGAACAGATTTATAAAATTTATGTAGAAAGAGGCACAAGATATGACAGTATATTACAAAGGATTCCCACAAAGCGATCGGGAAGAATATTTGCATATGATTAATGTCGATGAACTTGAACAAAGAGTTAAGAAAATTATGCCAGAAGGGGCATATTACTACATTGCTTCTGGTTCAGAGAATGAATGGACATGGCGTAATAACACCGCAGCCTTTAATCATTGGCAAATTATTCCTCGTGCCTTAACTGACATGGAAAATCCTTCTACAGCTACTGAATTCATGGGGATGAAGCTCAAGACTCCAGTAATGATTTCACCAATTGCATGTCACGGAATTGCACATACAATGGCTGAAGTTGATACGCAAAAGGGTGCTGCAGCTGCTGGTGCATTGTTTGCATCAAGTACCTATGCTAACAAGAGTGTTGAAGATATTGCTAAAGCCGCTCCAGATGCTCCAAGATTTTTCCAACTTTACTTAAGTAAGGATTGGAAATTTAACGAAATGGTCTTTGATGCAATTAAAAAGACAGGTTATAAGGGCATTTATTTGACTGTTGATGCTTTGGTATCAGGTTATCGTGAAGCTAACTTGAGAACTAAATTTACTTATCCAGTTCCATTGGACTTCTTTACCCGCTATCTTGATGGTAAGGGTGAAGGACAAAGTGTAGCTCAAATGTATGCTTCATCAGCTCAAAAGATTGGTCCTGAAGATGTTCGTCGCATTAAGGAAGAAACTGGCTTACCTGTAATTGTTAAGGGTGTTGAATCTGTTGAAGATGCTTATAAAGCAATGGGTGCTGGCGCTGATGGTATTTATGTTACCAACCATGGTGGCCGTCAATTAGATGGTGGTCCTGCAGCTATTGATGTTTTGCCAGCAATTGCCAAGGCTGTTAACCACCAGGTACCAATTATCTTTGATTCCGGCGTACGTCGTGGCTCACATGTCTTTAAAGCATTAGCATTGGGTGCCGATATGGTTGGTATCGGTCGTCCATATCTTTATGGTTTAGCCTTAGGTGGAGCACCAGGTGTTCAAAGTGTAATTGATCAATTAGACAAAGAATTGTTGATCGATATGCAATTAACAGGATGCAAGACTATTGAAGACGTTAAACATGCTAAAATTGCACATATTAATTACACTGCAGATAATTTGGATTCAATTACTTCTCCTGACAGAATGAAGCCATATCCAAAGACAGCCGATAATCAAATTAAGACAAATGGTGCCTCTGATGCAACGTCAGGAGCATCAGAGCATTAAATAACTAATTGAAAAAATCTTCTTTTAATAAGATGATTTTTTTATTTTTAGTAGGTCACTTTCTTAACTAATACTGATATAAGTACGATTATCTGATTAAAAAGAACCGATTATTTAATAACATAAAAATATTTTTAAAAATTTTTATGAGGAATAAAGCTGAATAATTTATAAATACTAATAATAACAGCTGTTATTGTAAGGCCTAAAGTGAAAAATTAGAATAAAATAAGATAACACTACTGAAAACGCATTATTGCCCGACTTGAAAGACTTTTTAAGAGGTATACACTATAAGTGAGCCTATTAAAAGATTAGGGAGTTTAGAATTTTATGGAGGCGTAATTATGAATGTGTTAAGTTTAGCACGTTTCCAATTCGCAATGACGACCATATTCCACTTCTTCTTTGTACCATTTACAATTGGTACAATCTTCGTGGTTGCGATTATGGAATCAATGTATGTCCACACTGGAAACCCTAATTATCGCAAAATGACTAAATTCTGGGGAAATGTCTTCCTCTTAACTTTCGCCGTTGGTGTGGTAACTGGATTAATTCAGGAATTCCAATTCGGTATGAATTGGTCAGATTATTCAAGATTCATGGGTGATATTTTCGGAGCTCCATTAGCATTTGAGGCCTTGCTATCATTCTTTATTGAATCAACATTTATTGGTCTTTGGTTATTTACCTGGGATCGTGTAAAGAAGGGCTTGCACCTATTCTTTGCATGGATGATTGTCTTTGGTACTTTAACTTCAGCACTTTGGATTTTGACAGCTAACTCATTTATGCAGCATCCCGTTGGATTTAGTATCCGCGGTGGTCGTGCAGTCATGGTTGACTTTGGTGCATTGCTTAGCAACCGTCAATTATTATATGAATATACTCACGTAATTTTTGGTGCATTGCTTACCGGTGCTACCATTCTTACAGGTTTAGCTGCATTCCAATTACTTAAAAAACGTAGCATATCAGATGTTAACAAGAAGATTTATCATAAAACTATTCGTTTAGGATTGGTTTTAATGTTAATTTTCTCATCTTGTGAGTTTGTTGCCGGTGACTTCCAAATGAGATATTTGGTTCATGAACAACCAATGAAGTTCGCTGCAGCAGAAGGTGTAACGACTACGACCGGTGAAAAAGCACCATGGACTGTAGTTGGCTATGTCGATCCTAAGACTCATGACATGAAAGGAAACATTGATATTCCCGATGTATTGAGTATTCTTTCATACCACAAGACCACAGGTGCCGTAACTGGTATGAAAGAAGTTAATAAGCAACTTGAAAAGAGATATGGAACTAAGATTGACAATCATAAGATGGATTATTATGTTCCAGCTAACACTTTGTTCTGGTCATTCCGTGTAATGTGTGGCTTTGCTGCATTATTATTCTTAGTTTCAATTGTAGGATTGATCATGACACGCAAAGGCAAAGAAAGTCTTTACAGCCATCGTTGGTGTCTATGGGTACTAGCAATTTTGACTTTCTCACCATTTATTGTTAATACTGCAGGTTGGTTAATTACTGAACTTGGTCGTTATCCATGGACTGTTTATGGACTATTTACTATTGCACAAAGTGTATCACCAAGTGTATCAGCAACATCATTGTTAATTTCCAATATTGTTTACTTCTCATTGTTTACAATTTTGGCAATTGTAATGATTGCTTTAACTGTTCGCTTCTTGCGTAATGACCCAGAAGAATGGGAAAAAGCTGGAGACGAAAAGAGAGCTACTGATCCATTTGCAAAGGGGGCCTTTTAAATGTCAGCGTCAGTTTTGCAAATATTATGGTTTATCTTGTTAGCCGTTTTGTTTTCCGGCTTCTTCTTCCTGGATGGTTTTGACTTCGGTGTGGGAATGGCTGTAAAAACATTAGCTTATAATGGTGCCGAAAGAACTCAAATTGTCAGAACTATTGGACCTGTGTGGGATGGTAATGAGGTATGGCTTATTACCGCAGGTGGTGCTATGTTTGCATCATTCCCATATTGGTATGCAACATTATTTTCAGGATACTACATTATTTTGCTGATTATCTTGGTTGGCTTAATTATTCGTGGTGTATCCTTTGAGTTTAGGTCAAAGAGTAGTGCAGCCCATCGTCATATTTGGGATAACATAATGGCAATCGGGAGTTTCCTTGTTCCATTCTTCTTCGGAATCATGTTTATCTCAATGATTAAAGGGATGCCAATCGATGCAAATGGTAATATTTATGGTCATTTCTTCGATTACATTAACTGGTTCTCAGTAGTAGGTGGTGTTGCTTTAACACTTCTTTGCTACTTACATGGTTTGAACTATATTACTTTAAAGACAAAAGGCGTAATTTCAGATCGTGCCCAAAATTATGCTCATGCACTTTACTGGGTACTCTATGTTGGTGAAGTTATTTTTGCTTTACTATTATTCTTCCAAACAGACTTCTTAAAGGTTCATCCAATTTTGACTCTAATCTGCCTAGCTTTAATCGTGGGCTTCTCAGTTGCAGCACACGTTTCAACCTTTAAGAACAAGCAAGGTATCGCTCTTACATTTAGTGGTCTTACCTTGATTTCATTGGTAGCATTAATCTTCTGCGGATTGTTCCCAAGAGTAATGATCTCATCAATTAGTAGCAAATACGATTTGATGATCCAAAGTGCATCATCATCAAATTACACTTTAGTTGTAATGACAATTGCTACTGTAATCTTGGTACCTTGTGTTTTGGCTTACACAATCTGGGCTTACTGGATTTTTCGCAAGCGGATTGCAATGCCTAAAATTGGAGAGGTTAAATAATGATTGATCGACAGCTATTCAAACTTGCTGGCGCTAGTGCAATCATGAGAAAGCTTGCAGTAATTGAGATTCTGCAGGCTTTTTTCATAATTGGTCAGGCTTTGGCATTAAGTGCAGTTTTGACGGGACTTTGGAAAGGTCATGCTTTAAATTGGCTATTATTATTGCTATTTATTGTATGCTTTGCCTTGCGTCAATTGATTAATACTATTAGGGATGCAATTTTAAATAAATATTCTGGAAAAATTGCAGAAGACTTACGAGAAAAACTTTTAACCAAAGTATTTAATGAAGGACAAGCTCTAGTTCAAAAGCAGGGAACGGGTAGCTTGATTACGATGGCTTTGGATGGAGTTGATGAGGTTCGACAATATGTCAAACTGATTTATAGCAAAGTCCTTACGATGATGATCGTTCCGATCATAGTGTTTATCTGCATGCTTTGTTTAAATTGGCTTTCTGCAGTAATTCTGCTTTTGATGTATCCTTTAATTGTTCTTTTCATGATAATTTTGGGACATGCAGCACAAGATAAGGCGATTAAACAATTTGGTCGTTTCCAGGTTTTATCAAATAATTTTATCGATTCCTTACGTGGTATTGATACACTAAAATATTTGGGCCTAAGCAAGCGCTATTCAAAAAGTATTTATCGTTTAAGTGAAAACTTTCGCAAGAAAACAATGGCAGTGTTAAAAGTCGCAATGCTTTCAACTTTTGCTCTTGATTTCTTTACTACTTTATCGATTGCTATCATTGCAGTTTTTCTTGGTTTTGATTTGATGAATGGAAAAATCAATTTATTTCCTGCTTTGGGAATCTTGATTTTAGCACCAGACTTTTTCTTACCAATCCGAGATTTTGCAGGCGATTTTCATGCCACTCTAAATGGAAAAAATGCGTTTAAGAGAATTAATGAGTTAATCGCTGCTCCGAAAGAACCTGTAAAGAAAATTGCATTAACTGACTGGAGTGCAAATGATGAGTTAATAATTAATGACCTGCGTTTCAATTATTTAAAGGGTGCGGAAATTGGACCAATTAATTTTAAGATTAAAGGCTATCAAAAAATCGGAATTATCGGTATGAGTGGTTCTGGTAAGAGTACTTTGATTAACCTAATTAGTGGCTTTTTAACACCAAGTCAAGCTGATATTGAAATAGAAGGTCATAAAACTAACACGATGAACATCCCTGATTGGCAGAGGCAATTAATCTACATTCCGCAACAGCCATATGTTTTTTCAAAGTCTTTACGTGAAAATATTGCTTTTTATCACCCTGAAGCAACTGATCAAGAAATATTGCAGGCTATTCATGTCATGGGATTAGATGATTTATTAAACGACTTGCCTAAGGGCTTAGATACGGTTATCGGTCAAGGTAAAAGAGCTTTGTCTGGTGGTCAAGCGCAAAGAATTGCTTTAGCAAGGGCATTTCTAGATCCTAAACGTAAAGTGATGATCTTTGATGAGCCAACTGCTCACTTAGATATTGAAACTGAAATTGATTTGAAGACTAAAATGTTGCCTTTAATGCAAAAGCGCCTGGTCTTCTTTGCCACTCACCGGTTGCACTGGTTAAAAGAAATGGATTATATCCTAGTCATGAATCATGGACAGCTAGTGGGTCAGGGAACGTTTGCAGATTTGCAGGCAAATAATAGTTACTTTATTGATTTAATTCACGGAATGAGAGGCGAAAGCAATGATCAATAGGATTCCAATTTTAAAAGCTCTAAAAAATGATCGTTGGGTTCGTCCTTTCTTAAAGCGCTACAAAAAAACTTTGATCTTAGCAATTTTCTTGGGTATTTTGACGTTCTTCTGCGGTGGAGGATTGATGTTCTGCGCAGGTTACTTGATTAGTAGATCTGCTGCACGACCTGAAAATATTTTACTAGTTTATGTACCGATAGTTTTGACCAGAGCATTTGGTGTGTTCCGTCCAGCTGTCCGTTATGTTGAACGGTTAGTAAGTCATAACTGGGTCTTTAGAATGACTTCCAAATTCCGCCAGCAGCTTTATGATTCGTTGGAACGGGATGCTACTAATTTTAATAGTAAGTATCAACTAGGCGATATCTTAGGCTTATTGTCTGATGATGTTAGCCACATTCAAAACCTGTATTTAAGATCTATTTTTCCAATGATGGTAGCTTGGGGCCTATATGCAATTATTGTAATTGGCTTAGGTTGGCTATCTCCATTAATGGGATTATGGATGCTAGTAGTTTTTGGCTTAATTATTTTTGCTATTCCAATTTGGTCAGTGCTTGTAAACGGAGCTAGACAGACCTATGAAAAGCAGATGCAAGATAAACTGTATGCTGATCTGACAGATAACGTGATGGGTGTCAACGATTGGGTTTTATCCGGTCGTGGTTCAGCCTTTTTGAAGCTCCATGTTAAAGATCAACAAGAACTTTTTGAAGTTGATCAGGTGATGAAAAAGTTTGAACGTTGGCGTGATTATACTTTTCAGCTAGTATATCTGTTAGCGATTGTCAGTTTGATAATTTGGGGCATGTTTCGCTTTGGTCAAAGAGATACCTACTATACAAACTGGATTGCAGCGTTTGCATTGACACTATTTCCAACCGTGTCAGCCTTTGCGGGATTGCCAGCCGCAGCTCAGGAAACAAATATTTATAAGGATTCGTTGAATCGATTAAATAATTTACCTGAACCAGAAGTTGAAAATAAGAAAGCAATTACCCTTAAGGCTCCATATGAAATTGATCTTAAGGATGTGCATTATACTTATCCCAAGACTAATAAAGAGATTTTGCACGGTCTTAATTTAACCATTAAGAATGGTGAAAAGTTAGCAATTTTAGGACGTAGTGGTGCTGGTAAAAGCACGCTCGCTTCATTATTGCGTGGAGATCGTACTCCTGATAGCGGTAGTATTACGCTAAATGGAATTTCGACAGATCAATTTGGTGATCAGATTGCTAATTATTTCAGTATAATTAATCAAAATCCTTACTTGTTTAACACAACAATTGGCAATAATCTCCGCTTAGGAAATGAAGATGCTACAGATGATCAATTGTGGGATGTGTTAAGACGAGTAGGATTAGATCAAATGGTTGAAAAACTGCCGCAGGGTTTAGAAACAGAAGTAGATGAAGCAGGTTTACGTTTTTCAGGTGGTGAGCGTCACCGCTTGGCTTTGGCAAGAATTTTGTTAAAAGATACGCCGATTGTATTACTTGATGAGCCAACAGTAGGATTAGATCCTATTACTGAACAAGCTGTGATCGATACTTTTATGACTCAGCTTAAAGGAAAAACTTTGATTTGGATTACACACCACTTGCAGGGAATTGATCAAATGGATCAGGTTATTTTCCTAGAAGATGGGAAAATTTATATGCAAGGCAGTCCAAAAGAGTTGTGGCAAACTGAGCAGCGTTATCGTGAATTAAAGAGAGCAGATCAAGGTCTGTGAGGAAAAAGCAATGTTAACAAATAAAGTACCTGAAAAAGACGTTAATGATTTATTTACCCGCGTTGCTCCCAATTATGATTTGATGAATAATATGGTCAGTTTGGGCATCCAGAATATTTGGCGGAAACAATTTTTAACCAGATTAAATTTGAAAAGCACAGATCAATGTTTAGATTTATGTTGTGGCACTGGCGATTCTACTATTGCTTTAGCGAAAAAAGTTAAATTGGTAACTGGCCTAGACTTTAATCAAGCGATGTTAAAACTGGCCCACGAAAAGATAGTGAAAAAGCATTTGCAACCGAAAGTTAAATTAGTTAACGGGGATGCAATGAATTTGCCTTTCGCGGCGAGAAGTTTTGATTGTGTTACCATTTGTTTTGGCTTACGCAATGTGCCCGATGCAGAAAAGACCGTTAAAGAAGCTTATCGGGTTTTAAAATCTGGCGGACAATTTGCCATTTTAGAAATGTCGCAGCCTAATAATCAGATCATTAAATTAGGTTGGCGTGCGTATTTTGAAATTTTCCCTTATTGGGCAAAGCTGGTTAAGAGCAATGTGCGAGATTATCAATATTTATCTAAAACAAGTAAAGAATTTTTATCTGCTCAACAATTAAAGCAATTATTAGTTAAAAATGGATTTAGTCATGTCGCGGTTAAGAAATTAACTGGTGGAGCGGCAGCGATTCATATAGGAATTAAATAGATAAAAATTAGATGTATCGAAAGGATGTGGGCTAATGGCTTTAAATGTATTTTTGGAATTAATTGAAATTAAGGCCAAGACAGCTAGTGTAATACCATTTTTGTTAGGAATGTGCTTTAGTAAATTTTATTATCATCAACTAAATTGGCAGCTAGCTTTAATCTTCTTTATTGCGATGTTTTTATTCAATATGGTTGTCGATATGTTTGACAATTATTGCGATTATTATCATGCGGATAGTAAGAGTTACCAAGAAAAAACTAATATCATTGGTCGAGAAAATATTAACCCTAAGTTGGTTTTGGGTTTAATAATCGGATTTAGTGTGATTTCGGCATTGTTAGGTCTTTATCTTGTAAGTCAAGCTGGGTTGCCTGTTTTATGGATGGGTATCTTCTGTTTTGCCGTTGGGTATCTATATTCGTTTGGTCTGCATCCAATTTCAAGTTTGCCATTAGGCGAGCTATTTTCCGGTTTCACCATGGGCTTTATGATTGTTTTACTGAGCGTATACCTTAATACCTATCAAGTCTTTACCTGGAATTGGTTAACTATTGGACAAATCTTTTTGGTAGCTCTGGCAGATGAATTATGGATCTCTAATTTAATGCTGACCAACAATTTATGTGATGCTCAAGAAGACGAAGATAATCACCGTACGACTATCATTCATTTTATTGGTAAAAAGGGCGGATTAATCGCTTTAACCGTCAAAAATGTATTGGCATTTTTGATTATTGGAATTTTACCTTTCTTGGGACTTGCACCAAAAACTGTTTGGCTAACAATCTTAATCGTTCCATTTATCTATCAACAAAATAAGATAATTATTCATAAACAAGTTAAAACGGAAACCTTTAGTACCGGTGTTAAAACACTGTTAGTAGGTTCTGCCGCATATCTATTTACATATTTCTTAGGAATTATATTTTAAAAGAGTAGGAGGATTCAATCATGAAAAAGGTTGTTGTATTAGGTGCTGGTTTTGCCGGCATTAAGACCGTCGTTAAACTGCAAAAAAAATTGCGTGAAGAAGTTAAGATTATTTTAGTTGATCGCAATCCATTTCACTGTGAGACATTCCGTTTGTATGACGTGGTATCTGGTGAAGCGCCATACACCGCAATATCGTATCCAGTAGCAGATGTGATTAATCCAAAGATGACTACCTTTATCCAAGATGAAGTTAAGAAAATTGATTACCAAAATAAAACGGTAGAATTAGCCAAGCATACACCTTTAAAATATGATTATTGTGTAATTGGATTAGGCTTTACGTTAAGCACATTTGGAATCGATGGCGTGCAAGAACATGCATTGCCTATGTATAATGTGGAATCTGCCGAGGCTATTCGGAATCATCTGTATGCAAGCATGCGTGATTATAAAAAGACTAAGAATCCGAATGATTTGGTAATAACAATGTGTGGGTCAGGCTTTCAGGCAGTAGAAGTAACCAACGCTATAGCTATGAATAGACCTCGTTTTGCCAAATTAGCAGGAGTTAGTCCTGATCAAATCAAAATCAAGATGTTTAATAGCTCTAAGAGAATGTTGCCAATGTTTGGCGATAAGCAATGTAATTATGCTTTGAATAAGATCAAAGAAAATGATATTGATATCATTAATCAAGCGCGCATTAGTCAAATTCAAGCGGATGGCGTTTGCTATAAGATTGGTGATCAAGCTGAAGAAAAGAAGTTGGCAACTAATAACATAATTTGGATGATGGGCTTTAGTGGTAATCCAGTAATTGCGGACTCTGGTTTTAAGGAACAACGTGACAAGATTACAGTAACTGATCATTTAACAGCTCCTGAAAGTGAAGACATCTATGTTTTAGGGGATGTTGCTTCAGTGCCACAACCAGGAAAGAGCTGGCCTTTGCCAAATACTGGTCAATTAGCTTTATCTATGGCTAATTATGCAGCCGATGATATTCATGCGAGAGTGAATGGCTATAGTCGTCCTAACCCATTTGTTTACCATGACTTAGGTGTTGTGGTTGATTTGGGTAAAAGTGCTGTAGGCTTAGCATTAGGCGTTAAATTATATGGCTATTGGGCTTCAGTGATGAAGAAGATCACTATTGATAAATCGATCTTTGAAACCGGCGGCGTTAAAGGAACGTTGTCTATTGGTCGTTTTGACTTTTATCATTAAAATAAAAATTTACATAAATAAAATAAGTGATGGATCTTTGATGATTCATCGCTTATTTGTTTTGGTATTATATTTCTTTCTGAATTCGGTCGGTGAAATCTGATATCTTTTACGAAAAAGGCGATTAAAGCTCTGATAGCTTTGAAAACCGGAAGAAAGTGCAATGTAAGAAATCGTTCCAGAATCCGATTTTAGTAGTTCACTTGTTCTTTTTAAGCGGTAATCGATTATAAATTGTTCTGGACTTTGATTAGAGTTTTTCTCCTGAATTTTTAATCATAAAAAACAAGAATTTATCATAGATCGCGGAAATTGTGGAGTTCATTTTGGTGAAAGTTATGGCAATAGTCGCAGTTGTCATTTAAATCTAGATCAAAAAATAAAAGTTAGAATCTTACAAGATGAATCTTCAGCTGAAATTTTCTTAGATGATGGTAAAAAAGTATTTTCAATGCGAGTTTTTCCTGATGAAAAGCTAACCGAATTTTTGTAACAAGTGAAAATGGTGAAGCTAAAGTAGAAGGTACTATTTATCAATTAAGATCAGCTGAACTATAAAAAAGAAGCATAGAAAGTTCTATGCTCCTTTTTAGTAAGTAGAATACGGAGAAAAATATGCAAAATTTAATTACAGTTGATGAAGAAAATAAAGTTTTTCATTTACACAATAAACAAATATCATATTTATTTTCAGTGGAACAGGGAGCTACTTTAGCTCATTTATATTTTGGTAAAAGAATTCGAAAATATCATGGACAGTTAAAATATCCCCGTTTGCTTCGAGGCTTTTCAGGCAATTTGGCTGATGTACCAGGACGTGAGTTTTCTCGTGATACTTTGCCTGAAGAATATAGTAGTGCAGGCAAAATGGATTATCGCACACCAGCAACGGTTTTATATCAAAAAAATGGTTCAAATTCTATTTTGTTAAGATATAAGAGTTATGAAATAGTTGCAGGGAAGCCAAAATTGAATGTTTTGCCACATAGTTGGGTTAAAGACGAAGATGAAGCCCAAACTTTGATTGTTACTCTTGAAGATCAATTAACTCAGGTGGAATATCAATTGTTTTATACAATTTTTAGAGATTTACCAGTTATTTCTAGAGCTGTAAAAATAATTAATTCTGAAGAAGAAGTCGTTCACTTAAGAAAGGCCGCTTCAATGCAAATTGATTTTGGCAATGAAGATTTTGAAGCAATTACCTTGCTCGGAGCGCATGCCAATGAACGTCATCAGCAAAGAAGCAAGATTGATCAGGGGATTCGCGTCTATGGTAGTCATCGTGGCGCTTCCAGTCATCAGATGAATCCATTTCTTGCTTTAGTTAGACCTAATACAGATGAATTTGCAGGAGACGCATATGGTTTTACTTTTGTTTATTCAGGTAATCATATGTTTGAACTTGAGAAAGATCAAATTAATCAAATCCGTTTAAATATTGGGATAAACGATTTTAATTTTGATTGGAAACTGGAGCCAAATGAAGATTTTCAGACTCCGGAAGTTTTGATGACTTATTCTCCAAATGGCATAAATCAAATGAGCCAGACATTTCATCAAGTGATTTTTGACCATATTATTCGCAGTAAATTCAAAAATAAGGTTCGACCTATTTTGGTTAATAATTGGGAAGCAACGTATTTCGATTTTAATGAAAAGAAATTACAAGCAATTGTTGATCAAGCTAAGGATTTAGGGATTGAAATGTTTGTCTTGGATGATGGCTGGTTTGGACACAGGGATGCGGATAATTCATCTTTAGGCGATTGGTTTGTCGATCAGAGAAAGTTTCCTACTGGTTTGAGTCATTTTATTGATTATGTACATAATTAAGGATTAAAATTTGGTATTTGGTTTGAACCAGAGATGATTTCCTATGATTCTGAATTATATAAAAAACATCCCGATTATTTGATGCATGTTCCTAATAGAATTCCTAATCCAAATTGTCACCAATATGTGCTTGATTTAGGGAGGAAAGAAGTACGACAAAATATTTTTGACCAGATGGTTAAGATCCTAGATCAAAATCAAATTGATTATATTAAATGGGATATGAATCGTCATATCTAAGACATTTATGAAGCAGATTTAACGCCAGATGAGCAGGGTGAAGCATATCATCGTTATATTTTAGGATTATATGATTTGCTTGAAAAATTGACGACCAGATATCCTAATATTTTGTTTGAAGGATGTTCTGGTGGTGGCGGTAGATTTGATGCTGGTATGGCTTATTACACACCGCAAATTTGGGCTAGTGATAATAGTGATGCGATTGCTAGATTAAAGATCCAATATGGTACAAGTCTAGTTTATCCGCAATCATTGATGACCTCACATGTTTCCGTGTGTCCAAATGAACAAAATGGTAGAGTAACACCATTAGCTACACGGGATGCTGTAGCTATGTGGGGAGACCTAGGCTATGAACTTGATTTAACTAAATTGAATGATGATGAAAAAGAAGAAGTTAAAAAGCAAATAACTTTATATAAGCAAATTAGAAAGCTTACTCAATTTGGCACTTTATATCGTTTGAAGTCGCCATTTAATAGTAATCAGACTGCTTGGGAAGTAGTTAGTTCAGATAAACGTGATGTAATTTTAACTGTAGTAAATATTCTGAGTTCAGCTCAGCCTAGCTTTACTAAGCCTAAATTAGCTGGCTTGAATCCAGAATATGATTATAAAAATATCGCCACCAATGAAATAATCGGTGGCGATGAATTAATGGACACAGGTATTTATGATGAGGTGGCCCATCAAGATTTTGTGGCTAAAATGTATCATTTTAAAGCAGTCAATTGATTGCCTTGATTGATTCACGTTTATTTAAGTTGCTGTGACAAGTAACAGTTAGAGGAATACTGATATTTTCAGTAATTAAATCTTTAGCAAGACGGACTGCAGTTTTACCCATTTCTTTGGTATCCATATAAACACTGGAAAGAGTAGGAGTTAAAAAGCGATTGATATCAACATCATCAAAACTTACGACTGAAATATCATCAGGAATAGAAATATGGTGGTTGTTAAGAGCTTTGTAAACGCCTAGTGCCATTGGATCGCTTCCCACTACAATTGCTGTAGGCCGCTCTTTCAATTGAATGACTTGATCAGTAATTTTAAGAGCGGAATCTGCAGACCAATCGGTAATAAAAGAGTGACAATATTGATCCAAGTTGTGCAATTTCATCCAGGAAATATAACGAGTTTCTCTCAAGTCGCATTTTTCAGTAGTGATTTTTCCGTCTAAATCCATAATGGAAGATTTACCACCAATATAAACAATATTTTCATGACCAAGAGAATGAAGAAGATCCAAGATGTAAGTAGTTTTTTCTACGAAGTCATTTCGAATAATATTGCAGTTAAGAATATTAGTGTTGACATCGAGAAAAATTACATTGTGATTGATGGTTTGAATCGATTTTATAGCTTCAGGCGTCATTTCACCTTCAATTAATACTGCTCCGTAGTTAGCTAAAATAGACCAATCTTTTTCTTGATCATTCATCTTAAAAGGTTGATCAATTCTTAAATGCCATTTTTTAGCTTCATCATTAATCCCCATATGCATATTAAGAAAATATGGATCATCTATTTCTCGTGCATGGTCATGACGCATAATTAATGCAATTGAAAGTTGCGGATCATTTTGTTTAGGGCCCCGCTTTTTCTTGCCTTTGCTGTAATGCAGTTTGTTTGCTACATGAATTACACGTTTTCTTGCTTCATCATTAATGTGAAAAGTAGGATCATTATTTAAAATGCGGGATACACTTGCAGGTGAAACGCCAGCGATCCGCGCAATATCTCTAATACTTGCCATAAAAGCCACCTCATATTTCTTCTTTTCGTAATTATAACATTTTAAATGAAGCCAAAGAAAAACACGCTATTAAAGCGTGTTTTTTTAGATAATAAAATAGTTTAGACAGTGTGTTGTATAGAAATAATAATCTTATTTATCTTCGTAACCCTTTGGGTGGCCCTTGTGCCACTTCCAAGCAGTTGCGATTACGTCGTCAACATTTTCGTGTTTTGGCTTCCAGCCTAAAACAGTTCTTGCCTTAGTTGAATCAGCAACAAGTGAATCAGGGTCACCGCCACGACGTGGTCCCATAGTATAAGGAATATCAATACCAGTAACCTTCTTAGCACTTTCCAAAATTTCAAGGTTGGAGTAACCATGTGCAGTACCCAAGTTGAAGACATCTGACTTATTAGTCTTCATCATGTGCTTCAATGCCAAAATGTGAGCATCGATTAAGTCTTCTACTTGAACATAGTCACGTACATTAGTACCGTCTTTAGTATTGTAATCATCACCAAAGATAGTAAATTTACCATCACCAGAAATAGCACTCTTTAAAATATTTGGAATCAAGTGAGTTTCTGGAGCGTGGTCTTCACCGATAGAACCGTCACTTGAAGCACCAGCAACGTTGAAGTAACGAAGGGCAGTGTACTTAATGCCGTCAGCCTTGTCAGCCCAAGCCATGATCTTTTCCATCATCATCTTGGTTTCACCGTATGGGTTGATAGGGTTAAGTGGAGTGTCTTCTGTGATTGGTAATTTCTTAGGAATACCATAAGTTGCGGCAGAACTTGAGAAGACTAAGTATTTAACGTTGGCATCATTCATAGCTTGTAATAATGAAATCATACCGGTAACGTTGTTGTCGTAATACTTAAGAGGCTTTTTAACTGATTCTGGAACAAGTGAGTAAGCTGCAAAGTGCATTACTGCATCGATCTTTTCATCACGCAAAATCTTTGATACTAAGAAAGTATCTTCGATGTCGCCTTGATAAAACTTGGCTTTAGGATCAACAGCTTTTCTGTGACCAGTGTACAAAGCATCTAAGACAACAACGTCATTGCCTTCTTTAACTAATTCACGAACAGCATGTGAGCCGATATAGCCCGCACCACCGATAACTAAAACTTTCATGTGTATAACTCCTTTAATAGTTATTAATTTTTTACTGAAATCGATTACATTGTAACACATAATTTAGTAAATTATTTACTAAATACGATAAAATATTTAAAATTAATTGAGTATAAATGAAAATTCGTGATCTAATTCTGGATTAATATGATAAGCACTCTCAACATCAGAGCCCCAACTATCGATTCCGCCAACGCCTCGAACTGCACCTGCAATTACTAACACAGTTCTGCGAACAAGTGGTAATTCCTCAATATGGGTGGCATTTTCGAGTTCTTCAGCGGTATAAGGCAAACAACTAAAATTGAATGGCTTTTTATCTTGTAGAATTGATAAACTGAATTTTTCATTTGTTTGATCAGAATTATTTTGAGTGGCTTCACGGTTAATAACTAACTTTTTAGTTTGCATGTGCATGCCATTTTCTTGCGGAACCAGATATTTGGTAACCGGTAATCCATCGATATGGAAACGACCTTCTTTAGCTCCGGCCATTCTATCAGGATAAGTTTCGCCGGATAAACCTTCATAATCGAATCCAGTAGCGGCAGTTGGCATAATTAATCGAATACCAATCACAGGTAAGGGTGATAATCCCTTCTTACCATAATAATGCATCGTGACTTTAATGTGACCGACATCATCAATATTATAGATGATTTTTGCATTTGTTGCAGGGATAGTTAAAGTTTGATAAGTAAATGAAATTTGAGCACTGCTTG
Organism: Lactobacillus gallinarum; assembly: GCF_002160635.1. Classification (NCBI taxonomy): domain Bacteria; kingdom Bacillati; phylum Bacillota; class Bacilli; order Lactobacillales; family Lactobacillaceae; genus Lactobacillus; species Lactobacillus gallinarum. The sequence continues at coordinate 9,267 of NZ_NFKZ01000013.1, read as the reverse complement.
CATATTCGTGATTGCTGAATTTATTGTTAAATGGAGCAATAGGTAATTCAGGAAAATCATGTTCATCTACTTTTAAATGAATATCAGTACATTTAGTGAACATATCGGCTCCGAGCCATTGAGCGGCCTTTAGATTGAACCCGCTGCCGCGATCGTTATCTGTAGTTGCTCGCCAAAAAGTGGGAGTAGGTACACGATAAAGCCATTCTTTGCCGTGTACTTTTAAAGATTCAAGTCCGCCGCGCTCATAACTAAAGATATATTGAAAATCTTGGCCATTCACGCCAAATGTGCCATCGCCGTAAATAATATGCAATTTTTTATTTGTGTAATCCATAGTAGTATCTAACCTCCTGCATTGCTGGTTTGGGTGTGCGGTCTGCGAACATTAAACCGTCGCCAGAGAATTCATAATCGGAGTGACGATCATCAAAGTCGCCACCGTAACGCAATACGTCCTGTCCGCTGACTGGATCATGCACAAACAGAGCCTGATCGATGAAATCCCAGATAAAGCCGCCCATGTACTGAGGGTATTTATCAATTAGCTTGATGTAAGAGCCCATGCCACCGTCGGAGTTGCCCATATCGTGCATGTATTCACATTCGACAAGTGGCTTTTTAGGATTTTGGAGATATTCTTCTGCCTCTTTAGGTGGCAAATACATACAGCTTTCAAGGTCTGAGATTTCTTTCTTAAATTCTGGTGCATGGAAGACGCCTTCGTAGTGGGTGAGGCGAGAAGAATCGTGATCTTTGTAGAATTTGTTCATAGCGGCGATGTTGCTGCCGGCATATGATTCGTTGCCAAGTGACCAGAATAAGATTGCAGTGTGATTCTTGAAGGTTTCATAATTGCTGCGGGCACGGTCGACGACGACTTCACGCCATTCGGGGATGCTGCCGGGTACATTGGAAGTAGCTTCAACTTGGCCTAACTTTTGCCAGGTACCGTGGGACTCCAAATTGTTTTCCGCCATCATGTAAATTCCGTTTTGATCGCAGAGATAGTACCAAGGAATTTGATTTGGATAGTGGCAGGTTCTAACGGCATTGATGTTGTTGTGTTTAAAGGTAGCAATGTCTTGCTTCATGTCGGCTAGGGTAATGCTACGGCCATGCTTAGCATCCCATTCGTGACGATTAACGCCGTTGATGATTAATCTTTTGCCGTTAAGCAAAACCACATGATCCTTGGTAATTTCAATTTTTCTAAAACCAAATTGGTAAGGAATAAGTTCAACTAATTTGCCATCTTGGTCATGAACTTCAATGATTAATTGATAAAGGTATGGATCATGGTTGTCCCATAGGTGAACATTGGCAAAAGTTTCGTTTTCAATTTCAACGGTTGATTTAAGTGGCAACTTTTTATTAAGCAAAGTTTTGCCATCGATGTCTTCAACTAAGACGTGGACATTGCCACTGGTTTTACCCATAAAGTGCAATTTAGCGTTGAAGACACCGTCATGGTAATCATTAACAACAGTTGGTTTGATATCTAGATCCATTAGATGAGTCCGAGGTAAGGCTAAGAGTTCAACTGAACGAAAAATACCGGAGAATCTAAACATATCTTGATCTTCTAGCCAGGAAGCAGTGCTGTGTTTGAAGACTTCGACAGCTAAGATGTTGTCTTTTGCTTGAATGTAAGGTGTAAGATCGAATTCGGAAGGTGTGAAACTATCTTCGGCGTAACCGATGAAGTGACCGTTGAGATAGATATACATGGCCCGTTCAACGCCTTCGAATTGAATATGGATGTCATGGCCGGCTAAAGCAGGATTTAAGTCAAAGTGTTTAAGATATGAACCGACTGTGTTGTCTTTTCCTTGACTAAAATCGCCATTCTTGATGCCGCGCCCCAGGGTATAGGCAGGCTTACGATAGATTTTGCTTTCCCAGGGATACAGAATGTTAGTGTATTGATTTTGGGCGTAGCCGTTTAATTCAATTTCACTAGGAACGGGGATGGTGTCAAAGGAAGATGAGTCAAAGCTGCGTTTGTAAAAATCAATGGGCCGGCTTTGAGGATCTTTTGAAAAATGAAACTGCCAGGCACCGTTGAGGCTTTGTTTAAAACTGCTGCTGTGGTTTTGCCATTCACGGTAATCTTTGTAAAAGGGATGATCACTGTGAGCTGGCAGTTGATTAATTCTGAAGACTTCAGGATCATCAAGCCATTTGATATTTGCTTTCATGATAAGACCTAGTTTCTATAAAAAAATATATTTTGAAAACGGTTTTATTATAACACCAAATTAAACAATTTATCAAATAAATAAATAATTTAGTAATTAAAAGTAAATAAATTAATTGGAAAATCTCGAGAAAAATATTTTTGAATAAAATTGATCTTTATTGGAATTAAGTAAATATTTTGTATAATAAAGACAGGAATATTAGTAAATGGGAAAGAAATAATTATGACAACTATTAAAGAAATTGCACAAAAGTCGGGGTATTCTTCTGCGACTGTTTCGCGGTTGCTCAATAATGATCCTAACTTATCGATTACTGCAGATACCAAAAATAAAATTTTAGAAATTGCTAATAAGCTTGGTTATTGGAAAGACCACCAAGAAAAGGAAATTAAGCCTACAATTGCGCTTCTTTACCGCACTAACCATAAAGAACAGTTGCAAGATGAGTATTTTACTTCTTTAAAGCAAACCTTGGTAGAAACCGTTAAGCAAGAATCAATGAAGATGAAGACCTTTTACAATGCGGCTGACTTAATTGAAAATGCCTCATTGTTCCAAGGTTTTATTGGAGTAGGAGCAGCGCCAATCGAAAATGCTGAGTTGGTAAAATTGCACGAAGTTTTACCAAATGGGGTGTTTGTTGATACTAATCCAGCTCCCGAATTGTTCGATTCAATTAGACCTAACTTAACTTTAACAGTTAAGAATGCTATTGATTTGTTTATTAAAAACGGCTATGAATCGATTGGTTTTATTGGTGGTGTTGGCCCTAAGCATGATCATATTCAAGAAAATGATCCACGTTCCGTTGCCTTTGCGGAATATATGAAGGTTCGCGGAAAAGATGACAGCAACATGTTCGTTTCAGGACCATTCAGCGTTGAAAATGGTTATAAGCTTGGCAAAGAAGTAATAGAGAAGTGCAAGAACAATTTACCAGATGCATTTTTAATTGCTTCTGATACATTAGCAGTCGGTGTTTTACAGGCCTTTAACGAAGAAAATATTAACGTACCAAAAGATACCGCAATCTTGAGTATCAATAACAGTAATGTAGTGAAGTACGTATCACCACCACTTTCTTCTTACAACATCAACCAGCAGGAAATGATTGATTTAGCTTTAACTATGCTGACCAATTTAATTATTCAACCTGATCGTGCGCATATTGATGTGAATATGAACACTAACTTGGTGGTACGTAAAAGCTTTATTCCTAAAGGTGAGTAAATTTTTTAGTAAATAAAAATTTTTAATTTTGAATATTTTGAAAAGAGAATGCTGAAGCATAGCATTCTCTTTTATTTTTACTCTAAGTAAATAGTTTAGTTATATTAAATAAATAATTTACCAGAACTGATACTAAGCGTATACTCAGATATGTAAACGATTACAGATGATAACAATTTAGGAGGAAGCATTATGACAAACAGTCATAAAAATTCAGGGAAACAAATAATTTCCTATGCATCATTCTGTCTGGGTAACTTAGGACACGCAGCTTTTTATGGTGTAATGAGTACATACTTTATTATTTTTATTACTAGCGGAATGTTCAGTGGGCTAGAGCAATCAGTAGCTGATAAATTGATTGGTTTAATCACTGGCTTAATGGTAGTGATTAGAATTGTCGAGTTGGTTATTGACCCAATCTTGGGCAACATAGTTGATAATACCAAAACAAGATGGGGGAAGTTTAAGCCATGGATTTTCTTGGGTACTGTAGTTAGTGCAGTATTATTATTAATTTTATTTACTGGAATCTTTGGCTTAGCGCAAAGCAATTGAGACTGTAAAATAGTTTGTGTAAGGATGAATGATTCCTTAAATTTATTTCTTTAAACATTAGAAAAAGGAGTTCCTTTCTCGTATGATTGGTTTGAACAAAAAAACACATACAGAAAGAAGAACTCCTTCATGAATGATTTTACCAAAGATTTTGCTCAAGCTCTATTCAATCCAGACAAAATAAATGATTTATTGCGCAAAGAGCTACAACAGGCTGTTAATGACTTGCTAGAAGCTGAGTTGACTGCCTTTCTGGGCTATGATCCCTATGCCAGAAATGGCTGGAATACTGGCAATTCTAGAAATGGTGCTTATTTCCGCAAGGTTGATACCCAGTTTGGACCAATTGAAGTGCAAGTGCCTCGAGACCGCAACGGTCAGTTTCATCAGCACACGCTGCCTGACTACAAGCAGCACTCTGATGTTTTGGAAAGCACGATTATCAAGCTTTATTCCAAGGGCGTGACCACCAGGGAAATAGCCGATCTAATTGAAAAAATGTATGGCAGCCATTACAGTCCAGCTCAAGTATCAAATATTTCCAAGCAGATGATTCCAAAGGTTGAGGCTTACCACAAACGCAAGCTAAGCGACAAGTTTTTCTGCGTCTATTTGGATGCGACATACCTTCCTTTGCGCCGAGAAACATTTGAGCGTGAAGCAGTCTATATTGCCATTGGCATCAAGCCTAATGGGCACAAGGAGGTCATTGACTACTGCATTGCGCCTAGCGAGAACATTGAAGTCTGGACAGATATGCTTCAAAACATGAAATCCCGAGGCTTAAAGCAAGTTGAGCTTTTTCTTTCTGATGGTGTTGTTGGCATGAAAACAGCCTTGGCCAGGACTTATCCTAAAGCTCATTTTCAACGCTGTTTGGTTCATGTCATGCGCAATATCTGCGCTAAAGTACGCGTCGACGATCGTGAAAAGATCATGAACGAATTCAAACAGGTGCATCAACAGACAAACAAAGAAGAAGCCACAGCTGTCCTGCATGACTTCTATACCAAATGGGGCCAGGTTTACAGCCATGTTATCAGAAGCTTGAAAGACATAGAACCAGATCTGCTGGTCTTTTATAACTATCCCAAGCAGATCAGAGCTTCAATTTATTCGACTAACATGATTGAATCATTTAACAATGTGATCAAGCGCAAAGCTAAGCCTAAGGCAGAGTTTCCAACTGAACAGTCGCTTGATGCTTTTATTGGTATTCAGGCAATGAGCTACAATGACCGTTATTTCAATCGAATTCATAAAGGCTTTGGTCAGGTTCAGGACACCTTAGAATCCTACTTTGATTAAATAAATAATTAAAAAATCAATTTACGAGAAAGAACTATTTACACAAAAGATTTGACAGTTTCAAGCAATTGGATTCTTTTCGCTATCTTATTCGTAATTATCTACATCGGTTTTGATATCTTCTATTCATTATCCGATGTTTCATATTGGGGTATGGTTCCGGCTTTAAGTGAAGATTCACATGAGCGTGGTATTTATACTTCATTGGGTGCCTTTTCAGGTGCTATTGGTTGGAACGGTTTAGCAATTATCGTTGTTCCTTTAGTAACTGGGGTAACTTATGCAGTTACTGGTAAACATGAAGAAGGCGCACCAGGTTGGCTTGCCTTTGCGGCCGTAATTTCAGCTTTAGCAATTGTTTGTGCCATTATTGTTTGCTTAGGTACTAAAGAAAAGCACAATTTAATTAGAAATTCAGCCAAGCAGAAAACTACTTTGCCTCAAGTCTTCAGTGCTATTTTCCATAACGATCAAATTCTTTGGCCGAGTTTAGCCTACTTAGTCTTTTCACTTGCTAACACTATTACTAACGGGGTTTTGTTCTACCTGTACAAGTTTGTCATTGGTAAACCAGGCGAATTCTGGGTTGTAGGGCTTGCTGCAACGATTGTAGGATTCTGTGTCAGTCCATTATTCCCAGTTTTAAATAAGTACATTCCAAGAAAATGGTTGTTTGTTGCAGGTCAAACTTGCATGATCTGTGCTTATCTTTTATTCATTTTCTGCCGTGATAATGTTGTGTTAATGGACTTAGGGTTGGTTTTATTCAACATCAACTTTGCTCAATTAGTAACTGTTTTGACCTTAACTGATGCGATTGAATATGGTCAGCTTAAGAGTGGTCAAAGAAACGAGGCCGTCGTTTTGGCAGTTCGTCCAATGATCGATAAATTCACTGGTGCTGTTTCTAATGCTTTGGTTGGATATGTAGCTATTGCAGCTGGTATGACAGGTGCCGCAACTGCTGCCGACATGACAGCACACGATATCAGCACTTTTAATACAATGGCCTTATATATTCCTTTAATCTTAGCTGTGATTTCAATCATCGTGTTCTTAAGCAAAGTAACTTTGACCGAAAAGAAACACGCCGAAGTTGTTGAAGAATTGAAGACTAAGCTTGCTGAAGGTGAAATCGAAAAAGACGATTCAACTAAAGCAAGACCTAGACAGCAAAAGATTTACGCACCAGCCGATGGTGAATTGATGCAAATGTCCTCCGTCGTTGACGAAGATGATAAGCCATTCCCAGGAAAGGGATTCGCAATCAAACCAAGTGCCGGCAAGATCTATGCACCATTCGATGGTAAGATTAGATTTACCTTTGGTACAAAACACGCCTTTGAGATTATCTCAGATAATGGCTTGCAAGTAGTCGTCCACGTTGGTCTTGGAACAGTAAACTTGCGTGGTGAAGGCTTTGAAACGTATTATGATGATGGACAAGAAGTCAAGAAGGGCAACCTATTACTAGAATTTGATCGTGATTTGGCTCTTAAGAATGGCTACAAGGATACGATCGTTACCTTCTACACTCAACCAGGTAGAATTAAAAAAGCTAGTCCAATTAAAGCAGGTTCTACTGTAAAACACGGTGATGAAGTAGTAGAAGTCCAGTTTAAGTAGAGGTTTAAAAATGACAAAAACATTATCACGTTTTCTTTATGGTGGGGACTACAATCCCGATCAATGGACAGAAGAAACATGGCCTGAAGACATTAAAGTCTTTAAAAAGGCAGATTTAAATTCAGCTACAATTAATATTTTCTCTTGGGCAGTTCTTGAACCTAGAGAAGGAGTCTATGACTTTTCTAAATTAGACAAGATCGTTCAAGAATTATCTGATGCAAACTTTAATATTGTGATGGGTACGGCAACAGCCGCAATGCCAGCCTGGATGTTTAAAAAGTATCCGGATATCGCAAGAGTTGATTACCAAGGCAGACGTCACGTCTTTGGTCAGCGGCACAATTTCTGTCCGAACAGCAAGAATTATCAAAGACTCGATAGTGAGTTAGTTAAAAAATTGGCCCAGCACTACGCTGACAATCCGCATATCGTAGTTTGGCACGTGAACAATGAATACGGTGGCAACTGTTACTGTGGAAATTGTCAAAACGCCTTCCGTGACTGGTTGAGAAACAAATATAAGACCTTGGGTGCGCTCAACAAGGCTTGGAACATGAATGTTTGGAGTCACACGATTTATGACTGGGATGAAATTGTTGTTCCAAACGAGTTGGGGGATGCATGGGGGCCAGAAAGTAGCGAAACCATTGTTGCTGGCCTTTCAATCGACTACTTGCGCTTTCAATCTGAAAGTTTGCAAAACCTCTTCAAGATGGAAAAGGCAGTCATCAAGAAGTACGATCCTGAAACGCCTGTAACTACTAACTTCCACAGTTTGCCAAACAAGATGATTGACTATCAAAAGTGGGCCAAGGATCAAGATATTATTTCCTATGATAGTTATCCAACTTACGACGCACCTGCTTATAAGCCAGCATTCTTGTATGACTTAATGAGAAGCCTTAAGCATCAACCATTTATGTTAATGGAATCTGCACCTTCACAAGTTAACTGGCAATCTTACAGTCCACTAAAGCGTCCAGGTCAAATGGCCGCAACTGAATTGCAAGCTGTTGCTCACGGTGCTGACACTGTTCAGTTCTTCCAATTAAAGCAAGCAGTGGGTGGTTCCGAAAAATTCCACAGTGCAATTATTGCTCATTCACAAAGAACCGATACTAGAGCCTTCCGTGAATTGGCTGATTTGGGTCAAAAATTAAAGGAGGCTGGTCCAACAATCTTAGGTTCAAAGACTAAAGCTAAAGTCGCAATTGTCTTTGATTGGAGCAACTTCTGGTCGTACGAATATGTTGATGGCATTACTCAAGATTTGAATTATGTTGACTCAATTTTGGACTACTACCGTCAATTCTATGAACGCAACATTCCAACCGATATTATTGGTGTTGATGATGACTTTAGTAACTATGACTTGGTTGTTGCACCAGTGCTTTACATGGTTAAAGCAGGTTTAGCTGAAAAGATCAACAGCTATGTTGAAAAGGGCGGCCACTTCGTTACTACCTACATGTCAGGTATGGTTGATTCAACTGACAATGTTTACCTTGGCGGCTATCCTGGTCCATTGAAAGATGTCACCGGCATCTGGGTTGAAGAAAGCGACGCAATGGTTCTAGGTCAAAAAGTTAGAGTTAAGATGGATGACAAGGAATACGAAACCAGCTTAATGTGTGATTTGATTCATCCAAATAAGGCCAAAGTTTTGGCAAGCTACGCTGATGAGTTTTACGCTGGCACTGCTGCGATTACTGAAAATGATTATGGCAAAGGCAAGGCTTGGTACGTTGGAACCAAGTTAGGTCACCAAGGTTTGACACAATTATTCAACTACATTGTGCTTGAAACTGGAGTTGAATCATTAGTTTGCGACAGCCATAAGCTTGAAGTAACTAAGCGTGTCACAGCAGATGGCAAGGAACTTTACTTCGTGCTTAACATGAGCAATGAAGAAAGAGAATTGCCAAATAAATTTGCGGATTATGAAGACATCTTAACTGGTGAAAAAGCTAAGAGTTCAATGAAAGGATGGGATGTCCAAGTCTTAACCAAGTAACAAATCCTATTTCTTTTCCTCGAATTTAGATCAATAAATAAGGAAGCTAGGCGAAATTTCTAACTTCCTTTTGAGTACCCCAGAACGTGGCGTGGAAGAGTTGAGAAAATTGTTGCCTGACACGCTTGTCTTGGATGGCAAGAGGGTGAATGACATTTCAAGAATATGTAATAATATCACTTAACTGTGAATATAGTATAAATAAAAAGTGTCTGGGAAAAAACTAACCCTTAGATACTGAAAGACGATCAATCCAACTCTTAATTTGAGTTGCTTGACCGTCTTTTTCTGTCTATTTTTATTTTTGAACAAAGAAAATTGGTC
>NZ_NFKZ01000012.1:0-43746 GCF_002160635.1 Lactobacillus gallinarum | reverse complement strand
ATCATGCCCTAAATCAGATATTTAACTCGATTCTCCGGGAGCCATTTCCCGATTAGGCCTGTATTTCAAAATAAAATTGCTTAAAATCGTTGATAACACTTGACTTAGAGTAGAAAAAAGCAGTCGACTAATTTGCAAATGAAGCGATTGATAGATTGGTTATTGGCTGAGCTTAAAGGTAAAAGTCAGGATTTTCCCGATGAAGATAAAAGAAAACTAAGATATAACGTTTGGCAAGTTGAAAGATGGAACGATGATATTTTGTGGTTTTTCTTCCATACCTTGTATTTGTATAAGTATTCCAATTTGGAAGAAATAATCAATGGGCTCATTTCAAAGTTTACTAAGAATGAGAAGATCGAGGATCGTCAGCTGCAGTTAATTGCCAGTATCGCTGTACGTTATTTGAATATTTGTTATAAGCAGAATAACAGGTATGAGGCCAAAAAGGTAATCCGATTTTTGCGAAAGATACCAAATAAGATTGAATTTGGATTAGCAAAAATGATTTCGGATTATTATGAGGCCCTGCTGGATAAGAAAAAGGCAGATGCTGAAGAGATTTTGGATTTGATTAAGGCGTGTGGTTATGAGAACTATTTGAGCTTAAATTAGGGAGATGAGATTAGTAAAAAATTAAATTTGTACTTTTTAATTTCAATTTTGCAGATAAGATTGTGCGATTGAAATTTCGAAACTAAGATAAAGATGTCAATATTTGTTATTTATTTTTTTGATAAGTGGAGACATTAAAATGAATAAGAAGATTAAAGTTACAAGTGCTGCAGCAGCAGTATTAGCAAGTTTAGTATTGGCAAATGCCAATGTGAATAATGAAGTTAAGGCTGATACTAAGCCGGTTAATCCTACTGCTAAGACTACTGAAAAAGCACAAACACCAGAAGAGGCTGCTAGGGCTAATGTTGCTAGTGCGCAAAAGAACGTTGAGACTGAACAAGGCAATGTAGATAAAGCTAAGGATGATTTAGATCAAGCTAAGAAGGATGCTGAAAAGCCAGACGCTGATTACAAAACGCAAAGCAACAAGGTCGATGGATTAAAGAAGACAGTTGACCAAAAGAATGATGCATTGACTGACGCCAAAAATAAAGAAAAGGATGCCAAAGCTTTGGTTGATGAAGCTAACAATTCAGCTAAGGTTCAAGCTGCTAAAGATGCTGTTACTAAGCAAAACGGCGTAGTAAAGAACGCAAACGATGCTAAAGATAAAGCAGATCAAGCAGTAACAGGTAAGCAAGGTGAAATTGATAAGCTTGATAAAGCTGTTAAGACTGATACTCAAGATGTGAATGATAAGACTGCTGCCAAGAACCAAGCTGATCAAGCTGTTACAGATATCAAAAATCAAATGAGCGATACTGGATTTAAGCAAGCAGTAGAAAATTTATCTAATGCTAATGCAGCTGTAGAGCAAGATAAAAAAGATATCACTCAAAATAAAAAAGATATTGAAGAATTGTCTACAGAAAAAGAGAATAAACAGACAGCGTATAATACGGTCAAGACTGAACGAGATCGAGCTCAGACAAAACGAGATCAAGCTCAAGCTACATATGAAAGCAGTGAACGAAAATCAAAAGAAGCTGCTAAGGATGTAACTAATAAAAAAGCTGAAATTACTAAGTTAAAAGATCAAAAGACAAAAATTGATTCATTACTAGCTGATCAAAATAATAAAATCATTATTAGAGATAAGGAAGCATATCGTAAAGCATATGCTGACTATATGAATGGTAACTTAAGTGATGAAGATAAAGCATATCTTGATCAAGCTATTAATGAAAATCGATATGTTTCATCAGCTAAAGCGGCTCAAGAATCTGTTGATGTTAATAATCTGACAGATGCCCAAATAAAGGAAGTATCTTTGTTTGCTGCATACTTACATAACCAAGTAAGACAAGAATTAGGTTTAAAGCCTAATGATGTCGTAACCGATGGCTCAGTTAAATTTGCTAAAGAAGTAGCTGATGGTTACCGTAAAGATAATTGGAGCATTATTGATAAGCAAGGCCATGACAATAAGTTGATTAATGAATTATCTACTCAAAATGGACTTACACCATATGAAGATAATTCTGGTCAAAAATATGAAAATGCATATGTAGAAGCAGCTTCAGATTTATCAATAATTCCAACAACAATGGATGATTTAAGAGAACTTGTTTTTAAAGGCGTTAATAGTATGATCTTTGGTTCAGGTGCCCAATATGAATTTGATCATGCAAGAGGCGTTTTAGGAGCAGAGTTTGATAATCCGGATATTGTTGCAGAAGGTGCAGACGCTGACCAGGATAAAATTGATGAGTTAAAAGAAGATCTTGTCAAGGATCCTAATAGTGAGGATTATGATTTTAGCTTATATGGTAAAATAGCCTATATACAAAATAGCTTGCATAATATGAGAGAAGGAAATAAGCAATATCCTGGCACATGGTCTGAAAAGGATTTCCAAGAAAAACAAGCTGAAATTAAAAAACTTGAAATTAAAGCTAAGAAAGAAGCAGCTCAATTAAAGAAATTAGAAGCTCAATCAAAGGAACCAAAGGGATTACCACATTACATTGGTGCAAATTTTGTTTATTTGATTAACAGTAACGAAGCAACTCCATATGAAATTCAAGTTCACTTTGAAGATGGAATGACGCCTTCAGAATTATCAAATGATAGTACTCACGAATTTAATACAAATGTTGTGCCATCAAATGATAGTCAATCTAATTCGCTTGAAGGTCAAATTAAATCTGAAAATGGTATCCTAGATCAATTAAAAAAAGATGCAGTTAAAGCAAGTCAAAAGGCTGAACAGGATAAAAGTGCTAGGGATAAGGCTAAGAATGAACTTGATGAAAAGCAAGGTATTTTTACTCGAGCAGATAGTGCTTTGGCTCAAGTGACACAAAAACTTCAAAAGGCTGAAGAGCGTAAGACTGATCTTGAACGCAAATTAGGTAATGATACTCAAACTAAACAAGCAGCTCAAACTACTTTTAATAAATTTAAGCAAACACATGAGCAATTATTTAATGCTTATAAAGAAGCCTTAGCTAATCAAACTGCTACGCAAAAGCAATTAGATAAAGCCAACGACACTTTAACTCAAACCAAAACCAAGCTTGCTAAAGCTCAAAAAGATCTCCCAACTTTGAAGCAAACTGCTACTGAAAAGGGCAACACTGCTAAGGATGAACAAACTAAGTTAGACAGCTTAAAGCAACACGTTGAAGACTTAAAGAATGCTAAAACAATTTTAGCTGATGCTAAGAAAGCCGTAACTGATGCCGAAAAAGCATATGATACTGCTAAAAAGAATTATGACGATGCAAATGAAGTCTTGAACGGCGACTTGAAGACCAACAAGGATAAGGCTGACGCTAAAGTAGCTGCAGCTCAAAAGGCTTACGATGAAGCGGACGCTAAGTTGCAAACTGCCAAGAGCAAGCTTGCTCAAGCACAACAGAAGTTACAAGACATCTTAGACGCCGAATACGCTCAATCAATCATTGCTTCAACTCCAGTCGAAACTAAGAAGGAAGACAAGCAAGAACCAGTTAAGACTCCGGAAGTAGCTAAGGAAACCGAGACTAAGACTAAAGTTTCAACTGCTCCTAAGAAGATTCGTTTAACTCACAACGCTTTCGTTTACAACAAGCACGGTAAGTTAGTCAGAAAAGGCTTGTATGTCAAGATGCTTAAGCGTGGTAAGACCATCAAGGCCTTGAAGAATGCTAAGATTGTTACAATTAAGGGTAAGAAATATTACCAAATTGGCAAGAACTACTTCATTAAGGTAGCTAACACTAAGCTTACTACTCATAAGGTTCATATTAAGGTAAGAATTAAGGGTAATAAGAAGATTAAGATGTACAACCGTGCAGGTAAGTTTAACAAGCACTACGCACGTCCAAACCATACTTATACCTTTAACGAAAAGGCTAAGATTCATGGCAAGACTTACTACAAGATTGCCGACACTAACAACTGGATTCCAGCTAAGAAGTTAGCTTTGAAGAAATAGTTGAATTTTAGCTAATAAAGCAAGAGAACATTAACCGAGATTGGTTAATGTTCTTTTTGTATATTTGGTAAGTTAATAAGGTAAAATGAAAGTGAAGTTACAGTTAAATCTTTAGGAAAAAACAAAATGACAACACAAGAAATCGAAAAACTCAAAAAAGTTGATGAAATCATGTTTAATCTTCAAGATTCTGTCGATCCTCTCAAAAAATTGTTGCAAGCAGGAAAGTTATTGAAAGAATTAAAACTGATTGATAATCCAACTGATACTGATGAAATCATTCAAGCTTATACTCAAAATGTGTATGAGCAATTAAACAAAATTATTGAACGTAAAAATGTTTCATTTAATCAAGCTACCTTAGATTATTTGCAAAAAGATCCCGACAATAATGAACCGGTAATTGTGCCAGCTAGAGAACATTTCAAAGAATATGCTTTAATTGTGTTGCGCTTCAATGATCAATTGGCCGCTTGGCGTAATGAAATGGACGGTCAAGATTACCGTGTTTTAGCAGAAAACTTGGATCAGCATCGCACCAATATTCATAATTTGTGTTTGTCCGACATCAAGATCATGAATCGTTTAGCTGAAAAAGCGCACCAAGCTCCATTTTCAGTCAGTTCAAAAGATGATCCTGATCGTACTGATTATGGTCAAGCAATCGTGAAGTTTTGTTGTGAGGATGTTTGTGGGGTTGTTAAGTCTAGTAAATAATCAAGTAACTGAGAATTTGTTTTCATGACAGATTCTCAGTTTTTTGCGCTTTCATGGAAAAATCTTCTATACAGAAGATTTCAAGCTTTTTATAGAAAAACCAAATACTATATAAAGTAAGAAAATGAGGTGCAAATATGACGATCGGACAACAACTTAAGAAAACACGACTTTTATTTGGTTTAACACAGGAAGAAATGAGTGCGGGAATTGTCAGTGAATCTTTTTATTCTAGGGTTGAAAGAGACAAGAATGCCATCACTATCAACAAACTAATCGCAATGTTGAATGCTAATAATATCTCTTTGAATGATTTCTTTAAGATTTTTGATAATGAAGGGATGCCAGAGCTTAAGCTGCAAAGACAAATTTATTCGGCATTTAATGATCGCGATCTTGATCAGCTTCATCAGATAGAAAAAACTCTGTCTTCTAAAAATGATGTATTGTATTTTAAAACTAAGTTGATAATCGCAACATTAGAACATCGTTCAATTAAAATGCCAGATTCAATTCGTAAGCAATTAAAAACTAATTTAATAGATCTTGATCTAAAAGAGCAGGACTTTTGGGATTTGGCAATTAGCGTTCCTTTGTATCAATTTAGTGAATTGACTCCGTTGATGAGTTATATTATTGCTCATTTTTCAAAGCTGGATCTAGATAATCCTCAGGTAGTTATATCACTAATGAACTTATTGATTGGTTATCTTGACCGTGCTTATAGAGAAAAACATCTTGCGGAAGCAAAAAAGACTTTGAATTTTGCTAATAAAATACCTAATGACTTTGAAATTATGTTTCATAAATTAATCATTAAATATTATTCGGCTTTGATAGACAAAAATCTTGAAATGTCTAAAGGCATAACAGATCTTTTACAAATTTGTGGTTATCAAAGATACATTGATATGTTGCCGCAAGCTAATAGAGGATCAAAATGATTGGCGCGCATCTAAAAGAAGTGCGGAAGTCATTACATTTTTCGCAAGAATAGATGACTGAGGGAATATTGGATCGCTCATTTTATTCTCGAGTAGAAAATGATTGTAGTGAAATTAACGTTAATGATTTAGTCAAATTGCTGCATTATCATCGAATTCCGGTAGCAGATTTTTTACGAGGATTTGGGACGACATCAACTGATATTGAAATTTTGCAGAATCGGATTACTACGGCGTATTTAAATGAAGATGTGGTTACTCTGCAAGATCTTTATATTAATACTAAATTCGCTGATGTGAGAATGAAGAAAGTAGTACGGATATTAATTAATCGGTTGAACGGCGTCAACAATTTAGATGAAAGAGATAGAGAATTTAGCTATAGTTTTTTGAACGAAGATAACTGAAATTCTGAGAATCTTTGGTTAGTACTTCATATGCTAGATTTGTATGAATTATCTGATTTAAAGATATTGGTCGAAACTATTTTTCATAAAGTAATTCGTAAAAAAACAAATGAACGATCTATGCAACTGGCGGCACAGATCGCTCTTAAGTATTTGGAGATTTGCTGCAAGCGTCAAACTAAAAACAGTGAAATTAAGAATGCAATTGCTTTTTTGCAAAAACTGCCTAAAACAACTAATTTTGCAATTCATAGAATAGCAGCGGAGTATTATAATAAATTAGTTAACCATGATCAAGAAGGTGCTGATAAAATAGCAAACTTATTAGTTAGAAATTAGAGGCAGAAAATGACAATTGGTGAGGCGTTAAAACAAACCCGTTTGCATGCTGGATTGACGCAAGAAGAGATGGCTGCTGGAATTATCTCAGAATCATTTTATTCTAAGGTAGAAAGAGATATTCATGAAATTGATGCGAATTTGTTGATCAGAATTTTATCAAAGCATCATTTTGATGTTGGAAGTTTTTTTAGCCAAGTTAATAATTCTGATAATACAACTGATCCTGATTTTGATTTGATGAATCAAATTAGTTTTGCTCAAAATCGCAAAGATCTGAAAAAGCTGGATGAAATTGCGGCCAAAATAGCAAATCGAGGAGGTACATGTCCGCCTAGTTTCTGGCTTAAGTTTAGACTAGAGAATGCCTATGCCTGGGTACTTCATTCAGACAAACGGATTAGTCCCGAACTGAAGAGAAAGGTAAAGGCAGTCATCATGGATGAAGATTGGAACAGGACGGCTTATCATTATTTGAGTCAAGCTGTGATCTTTTTAGATATTGATGATGCCTATCAATTAGTTGATTCCGCATTTCGTTCATATGAGAAAAATCCGGCCACCGATACGTTCACTTTACAGTTTGTTGCGATAATTGCCGTTAATTTCTTGAATTGTTGTTTTCATAAGAATGCTAGTAAAAAATATACCGATCGCGCGATTCAATTTTTACGCGAATTGCCGGTTGATGGAGCTATTGGGATTAATAGTGTGCTCGGCACATATTATGAGGCGGTCTTTGACGGGGATGCCAAAACTGCGAAGGAAGTTATTGATGTCCTAAAAAAGAGTGGTTGTGTCTCGTTAATTGAAGATACTTTTAAAAAGTAGTGCAAACTGTCTAGGTCAAATTTAGGCAGTTTTTTCAATGCACACAAAAAATAAAATCTTTAATTTGGAAGATTTTATGATTAATTGCGTTTCTTTTAGTATCATAGAAATGTTTGTGCTTTAAATTAAGAAAAAGCCCGGTATTCAAAGATAGAAGTAGTATAAGTATCCTTTGTCACTTTGGATACTGAAAATAGGAAAATGAGTTTAGAGAATGAAAAAAATAATCTATTCAGAGAGTTTCATCCAATTAGTCAAATACGTTTTAATTGGAGGGTTAGGGCTAGTTGTTGACTTTGGAGTCTACACGATTTTGACGCATTTCAGGATGAATGTAGAAATTGCTAATATTATTTCCTCAACTTGCGGAATAATTAATAATTTCTTTTGGAATTCGTATACTAATTTCAAGGTACACGACCGACTTTTATTACGGTTCATTTCGTATTTTTTTGTCGGTCAAATCACCACTGTTTTTACCACAGTTTCCTTATTTATCTTTGTTACACAACTAGGTTACCCTCACTTAATCGTGAAGGCGGTAGCGACTTTTGTTGCTACACTAATTCAGTTTATTATTAATAAAATAATTACTTTTAGAAAAGTCGGGAAGTAGAATGAAAAAATTGTCAATTGTGGTGCCGTGCTATAACGAGCAGGAGTCATTACCCCTGTTTTATCCAGCGGTGCAAAAAGTATTGCATGATATGCCAGTCAAAGCCGAGTATTGGTTTGTCGATGATGGTTCTCGTGATCATACCTTGCAGGAGATGCAAAAGCTGCACCAAGAAAATGAAGCCGTACATTATATTTCTTTTTCAAGAAATTTTGGCAAAGAAGCAGCAATTTATGCAGGTCTTAAAGCTGCTAAGGGAGATTATGTAGTCTTAATAGACGTAGATCTACAAGATCCGCCTGAGTTTTTACCGAAAATGTACCAGCTGCTTGAATCTGGTGAGTATGATGCGGTAGGGTGTCGTCGAATTGATCGCACGGGGGAGAGTAAATTTAAATCATTTTTGAGCGATCAATTTTATAAGGTGATTAATAAAATGTCTAAAACCGAGATCGTTTCAGGTGCACGGGATTATCGCATGATGACACGACAGATGGTTAATGCCGTTTTGTCAATACCCGAGTATAGTCGCTTTTCTAAGGGAATTTTTTCCTGGGTTGGTTTTAAAACTAAATATCTTGAATACCATAATGTAAAGCGTGTTGCTGGCGATACTGATTGGACGACCAAGAAGCTATTCAAGTATGCATTAAGTGGAATCGCCGACTTTTCACAAGCACCTTTAAATTTATCAGTTTGGATTGGGATAATTTCCTTTATATTGTCGATTTCTGGTATGATTTTTGTCATTGTCAGAAAAATTATCAATCCAGGATCTAGTATCTTTGGTTGGGCTAGTTTGGTTTCCGTGATTTTATTAATTGGTGGTTTGCAGCTGCTTTGTATCGGAATTATTGGACGCTATATTGGTAAAATTTATTTACAAGTGAAGAATCGACCAATTTACATTATTAAGGAAAAAAAGTAAGAAAAGGGAAAATAAAAGTAGAAGTCAATATAAAAAAGATAGATTGGAATAAAATAGGCTGGCGTGTTTGCCCTTATATCATTATTTTGCTTGTAATTTATATGATGATCAGGAGTCAAATTTTAACGCATTCAGTTCTTTTAACCAGCGATGCGTTGCTGCATTTCCAGAGACTCTACGATACGAGCATGCAGATTAAGACTGGAAATTTCTCATATTTTCAAACTAATTTTTCCTTTGGTCATTCTGGGGAATTTTTAATGCCGTATATGGACCGTTTTTAGCCTATGCGGGTGGATTGTTATTGCTTTTAGTTCGTAATTGGTTTAATTTCCAGATTCTAGTAATTTTTATCGTATTTTTAATCGCCGGAATTGGAATGTATCGATTGGCTTTGAAGGCAAAGGTCAATGAAGTTATCGCCATTTTACTTGCTGTATTGTATTTGCAATTTGGGATTGTTGCGGGAATTCTGCGTTTCAATTTTATAGCGTGGGGTGCAGCACTTGCTCCGTATGCTATGATGCAAGTACTTTATATGATTGAAGATAAAAAACGACCAATTCATTGGTTGAGTTTAGCTTTAATCATGGCATTGATTGCTCAAGTACACTTGCTATCGACTATTTTCATAGCTTGTCCCTTTTGCCATTTATGCTCTAGTTAAAACTGCTGAAAAGAAGCAGATGATTATTGATTTCTTCAAGGCAGTTGGCACAACGCTGGTATTAACAGCTAATATCTGGGGCGCGTTGTTAGTCTTATTTTGGAATAATAAGATTTCAATGCCCAATAGATATAACTTGTATTATCATGTCGTCAAGTATGAGAAATTCACTAATATTCATGGATTTCTTTTATTCTCGCTGATTTTATTTCTTGTCTTTCAACTGATCTATGTATTGACGCATTTGCGAGAATCGGTTGTTAATACGTTGACTACCTTTGTTGGATTATTCATCTTGTTGATTTCATCGTATCTGATGCCGTGGGCTAAGATCCAAGCAGTTTTTCCTAAGTTAATTTCTTCACTGCAGTTTCCTTACCGATTAACAGTGGGTGCATGGCCATTGCTTTTACTGGGAATAGGAATTTCAATGACTAATTTGATGAAGAAAAATATTAAGTTAGTTAACATGTTGGTGATTATGGGATTAGTTTTAGCATTTGCTCAAAACTTTGCTGCTAATTATACGACTAATAGAACTAGAGCATTAGAATTCTTGGATCCACATCACGTAGTAATTATTCAAACTTACAGCAAAATTACGAAACACCGCAAAAAGTTTCAACACATTTTGCGTTATACCAATAATGATCAGCTCTTTGAGGCCATTAACCATACTGAGCCAGATTATATGCCATATACTAAGCATGCTTCAAATGCGACATATCAAAAGAAGATTTTGAATCAAGCTAAGCATTATCATTACCAAGTTCAAGGCAGTAAGCTGATCCTTACTTGGCATAGTAAAAAAGCAAAGATGAAAACTTTGCCAATTGTGATGTATCATCAATCTCGCTTAACTTTGAATGGGGAGGTCCAAACTAAGATGAAGCAAAATACTATTACGCAGCCAATTATCAAAGCAAGGAAAGGCAAGAATGCCGCTGGTTTGCAGTTTATGCCGCCGATTTGGTTTAAAGTATTGCTAGTGATCAGTATTTTGGGTTGGATAGCACTGATTGTGTATGGTATTTTTGTAAAACAAAGAAAAATTAGCTTAAGATAAACGATTAACAGAATCTATGTACTATTGAAATTTTAGTACGTAGGTCTTTTTAATTCGTGGTAATAACAACTTTGTTATTTTTTGATTGTTAAATAAGTATTTGATTTATGAGCTATGAAAACGCTATTCTAGATATAAAGAGAAAAAGAAAGGCGGAAATTAAATAATGAAGAACGGTAAATATCAAGTACGCGCACAAGGTCATGGCTCAGAATCAATGCCAATGGCTGTTACTATCGAAGATGATAAGATCAAAAATATTGAAATTGATTCATCCGGCGAAACTAAAGGCGTTGCCGATGAAGTCTTCAACCGCTTGCCCAAGCAAATTGTTGATAATCAAACTTTAAATGTTGATGCTGTTAGTGGTGCAACTATTTCAAGTCACGGCGTTGTAGATGGAATCGCACAAGCAATTACTGAAGCTGGTGGGGATGCTGCAGAATGGAAGAAGCGTAATAAGCCGGTAGCTGCCAAAGCAACAGATGAAGAAATAACAGTCGACGTAGCAGTTGTCGGTGCTGGTGGTGCCGGTTTGGCTGCTGCAGTTCGCTCAATCCAACATGGTGAAAAAGTTGCTATTTTAGAAAAGTACCCACAAATTGGTGGTAATACTAGTCGTGCCGGTGGTCCAATGAACGCTGCCGAACCTGACTGGCAAAAGAATTTTAAGGCACTTCCAGGTGAAAAGGATACTTTGAAGGAATTAGCTGCAACTCCAATTGATCAAATTGATCCTGAATATCAAGATGACTTTAAGGAATTACAAAAGCAAATTAAAGAATACGTTGATTCAGGTGCAGATTACTTATTTGATTCAACTTTACTTCACGAAATCCAAACTTACTTGGGTGGTAAGAGAACTGACCTTAAAGGAAATGAAATTCACGGTAAGTATACTTTAGTTCATGAATTAGTAACAAATGCATTGAACTCAGTTAAATGGTTAGCTGATTTAGGCGTTAAGTTCGACAATAGTGATGTAACTGAACCAGTTGGTGGTTTATGGCGTCGTGGTCACAAACCAGTTGAACCGATGGGTTATGCTTACATCCATATTTTAGGTGACTGGGTAAGAGACTACGGTGTTGATCCATATCTTGAAACTCGTGCTGAAAAATTAATCATCGAAGATGGCAAGGTTCGCGGTATAGTTGCTACTCGCGCCGATGGCAGCAAGTTGACTGTTCACTCAAAGGCTGTCATCTTAACTGCCGGTGGTTTTGGTGCCAACACTAAGATGGTCCAAAAGTACAATACTTATTGGCAAAAGATTGATGATGATATTGCTACAACTAACTCACCATCAATTACTGGTGACGGGATTAACTTGGGTCTTGAAGCTGGTGCCGACTTGTTCGGTATGGGTTTTATCCAATTGATGCCAGTAGCTGATCCAAAAACTGGTGAATTATTCACTGGTGTTGTTACTCCTCCGGCAAACTACATTATGGTTAATAAGGAAGGTAAACGTTTCGTTAACGAATTTGCGGAACGGGATGTGTTAGCTAAGGCAGTCATTGCTAATGGTGGATTAATCTATCAAATTGCTGATGATAAGATTAAGGAAACAGCCTACAATACTACTCAAGAATCACTTGATGCTCAAGTTAAAGCTGGTACTTTGTTTAGAGATGATACTTTGGAAGGTTTGGCTAAGCAAATTGGGATGGATCCAGATGTCTTAGTTGAAACTATTAAGAAGTACAACTCATATGTTGATGCAGGAAAAGATCCAGAATTCCATAAGAATGTATTGGGCTTGAAATGTGAAGTTGCTCCATTCTACGCAACCCCTCGTAAGCCTGCAATTCACCATACTATGGGTGGCTTGGTTATCGATACTAAGGCTCATGTTCTTAACAAAGACGGCAAGATCATTGATGGCTTGTACTCAGCTGGTGAAAATGCTGGTGGTATTCACGCAGGTAACCGTTTGGGTGGTAACTCATTGGCTGATATCTTTACCTTCGGCCGCATCGCTGCTAATACTGCTTATGAAGATATGCCAACGGAGTCAGACGCTACTTCTGGAGCTTCACAGAATTAATTGAGAAAGAAATAATATCAAAACTAAAAGAGTGAGATTTGATTCTTGCTCTTTTTGCGTTTAAAAATCAAATTTTGTGTAAAATAAAGAATATGAAACGCAGAAGGGATAGATCAATGAAAAAGCTCATCACATTAATATTTCTAGCAATATTTCCATTCACTTGTGGGTTCATGAACATCGCTCACCGCGGCGATAACGAGCAGGGGAAATACGCTGAACACAGCTTTGCAGCATATGATCGTGCCGTTTGCGCACAAGTTGATTATTTAGAATTGGATTTGCAAGAAAGTGCCGACCATGTTTTAGTCGTTAGTCATGATAACAACTTGAGTCGCGTTTTTGGCGTGGATCAATCAATTGAAAAAAATACTTTTAAGAAGTTAACTAATTATCGTAATCAAAGCGGGGAAAGCATTCATTCACTCGAAGAGGTTTTTCAACGCTATCAAAATAACCCGCAAGTGAAGTTTATGCTAGAGCCAAAAGGCAATGGGGAAGATGCCAAAAGAATAGTTAAATTAGTTAATAAGTATCATTTGCAAAAGCGGGTTTTATTTGAATCATTTTCTGATTCAGCACTCAGTAAGCTAGCTCGCTTAGCACCCGAAATTCCGCGCACGCAATTAGCCGGCTCATATAAAGCGATCGGACGCAGTCAGGATTTTGCTGCTAGTTTTTATACTAGTGACGCTGCCAATTATTTACGTGATAAAAACAAGAAATACATGCTATGGGGCGTAAACAGTAGTAAGCAAATGTATAAATTTTTAAATCCTGATAAGGGCGTTATCGGTTTATTGACTGATTTCCCGATTCGTTTAGCCAAAATTCTGCAAGAGAATAATCATTTTCGCATTCACTATCAATCGATAATTTTTCCGACTGAAAAGCTTGCTGCTAATCTTAAGTTAAAGAATGGTAATCAAGTGCAGGCTGACCAAGTTAAGTTGGTAAATAATCAATTGTGGTATCATGTTCAACCCAACATGTGGGTGAGTGAGAAAAATCTGTTTCACCATGAGTCTTCAGCTCCTCGTGCTCAAGTAGGTTTGGTTAAAGTTGACAAAGCAACACCGGTTTGGACAGATCTTTCGTTTAAAAAGTCAGCCGGCAAAACCTTGCGTGCCCACAGCCATTGGAACTACTTTGCTATAGCTAAATATCATGGCAAACGTGTTTATAATTTAGGTGGCAATCAGTGGATTAAGTGATGAATACAATACATCTATCTCTTTTTTCTAAAATAAATTCATGTTATAATCGTAACCAAAGCAAGAATCAAGAGGGATCGACTTTATTTACAGAGAAAAGCCAAACAGCTGAGAGGCCAGAAGTTGATTAGTAGCTTGATTAGCTGATTAATTGAAATTAAGTAGGTTAATCCGGACACTTCAGCGCCGTTATCGCTTATAAGAGAAGTACATTTTTGTACTTAACCATAGGTGGTACCGCGGTTAGTAAATCGTCCTAGACAACATTGTCTAGGACTTTTTTATTGGAGGATTTTTAATGACAGATTTAGCACCTAAATACAACCCTAATGAGGTTGAAAAAGGCAGATATCAAACTTGGCTTGATGAAGATTTATTCAAGCCATCCGGTGACAAGAAAGCTCACCCATATTCAATTGTTATTCCACCACCAAACGTAACTGGTAAATTACACTTAGGTCACGCATGGGATACCGCAATTCAAGATACTTTAATTCGTTTCAAGCGTATGCAAGGCTACGACACTCTTTACCTTCCAGGTATGGACCATGCCGGTATTGCTACCCAGGCTAAGGTTGAAGCTAAGCTTCGCAAGCAAGGCAAAGATCGTCACCAAATGGGTCGTGAAGCTTTTGTTAAGCAAGTTTGGGACTGGAAAGACGAATATGCTTCAATTATCAAGGGCCAATGGGCTAAGATGGGTCTTTCACTTGACTACTCAAGAGAAAGATTTACTTTAGACAAGGGGCTTTCAAAGGCAGTTAAGAAGGTCTTCGTCCAACTTTACAAAGAAGGTCTTATTTACCGTGGTGAATACATCATTAACTGGGACCCAGCACTTCAAACTGCTTTGAGTGATATCGAAGTTATTCACAAGGATGACAAGGGTGCCTTTTACCATGTTAAGTATCCATTCGCAGATGGCTCAGGCTATGTAGAAATTGCTACTACTCGTCCTGAAACCATGTTTGGTGATACTGCTGTTGCGGTTGCACCAGGGGATGAAAGATACAAAGATATCGTTGGTAAGGAATTAGTATTACCACTTGTTGGTCGTCATATTCCAATTATCGAAGACCAACACGTAGATCCAGAATTCGGTACTGGTTTAGTTAAGATCACTCCAGCCCATGACCCTAACGACTTCCAAGTAGGTAACCGTCATAATTTGAAGAGAATCAACGTTATGAACGACGATGGTACTATGAATGAAGAATGCGGCAAGTACGCTGGCATGGATCGTTTTGACTGTCGTGAAGCTTTAGTTAAGGACCTTAAAGAAGAAGGCTACTTAATTAAGGTTGAACCAATCGTTCACTCAGTAGGTCACTCAGAACGTTCAGGCGTTCAAGTTGAACCACGTCTTTCAAAGCAATGGTTCGTTAAGATGAAGCCACTTGCTGACAAGGTTCTTGAAAACCAAAAGACTGATGGCAAGGTAAACTTTGTTCCAGATCGTTTCGAAGGTACTTTGGACCACTGGATGGAAGATGTTCATGATTGGTGTATTTCACGTCAATTATGGTGGGGTCACCGTATTCCAGCTTGGTACAACAAGAAGACTGGCGAAACTTACGTAGGTGAAGAAGCTCCTAAGGATATCGAAAACTGGGAGCAAGATCCAGACGTACTTGATACTTGGTTCTCAAGTGCATTATGGCCATTCTCAACTCTTGGCTGGCCTGATACTAATTCAGAAGACTTCAAGCGTTACTTCCCAACTAATGCGTTAGTAACTGGTTACGACATCATCTTCTTCTGGGTATCAAGAATGATGTTCCAAAGTCTTCACTTCACTGGCAAGCGTCCATTTAACGATGTTGTTTTGCACGGTTTAATGCGTGACGAACAAGGACGCAAGATGAGTAAGTCACTTGGTAATGGTGTTGACCCAATGGACGTAGTAGACAAGTATGGTGCTGACGCTCTTCGTTGGTTCCTTCTTAACGGTACTGCTCCTGGTCAAGATACTCGTTATGATCCTAAGAAGTTGTCAGCAGCTTGGAACTTCATTAATAAGATTTGGAACGCAAGCCGTTTCGTAATTATGAACTTGCCTGCTGATGCTAAGCCTGCACACATGCCAGATGTAAGCAAGTTTGACTTGTCAGATAGATGGATCTTTGATCGTTTGAACCACACTGTTAGTGAAGTAACTCGTTTATTTGATGAATATCAATTTGGTGAAGCAGGCCGTGAAGCTTACAACTTTATCTGGAATGACTTCTGTGACTGGTACATCGAAATTTCTAAGGTCGCTTTGAATGGTGACGATGAAGAATTAAAGGCAAGAAAGCAAGAAAACTTGATTTGGATTCTTGATCAAATCTTACGTTTGATGCACCCAATTATGCCATTTGTTACTGAAAAGCTTTGGCTTTCAATGCCTCATGAAGGCAAGTCAATTATGGTAGCTGAATACCCAACTACTCATAAGGAATTTGAAAACAAGCAAGCAGATAGTGACATGGCCTTCTTAATTGAAATTATTAAGGCTGTACGTAACATTCGCATGGAAGTTAATGCTCCAATGTCTAGCCAAATTGATATTATGATTCAATTAGATGATGAAGCTAACAAGCATGTTTTGGATGAAAATGCTGACTACGTTGAGAACTTCTTACATCCAAAGGAATTAACTGTAGCTGCAGAAATCGAAGCTCCAAAACTTGCTAAGACTGCCGTTATTCCAGGTGCACAAATCTTTGTTCCATTAACTGAATTAGTTAACGTTGATGACGAATTGGCTAAGATGGAAAAAGAAGAAAAGCGTCTTGAAGACGAGGTTCAACGTGCCGAAAAGAAACTTGCAAACAAGGGCTTTGTTGACCATGCTCCAGAAGCTGTTGTAAACAAGGAAAAGGAAAAGAAAGCAGATTACGAAAGCCAATTGGCTGGTGTTCGTGAACGAATTCAAGATTTGAAAGAGAGTAAATAATTGAAATTTACCAATGCTGAAGAGGTAATCCATTATTTATATTCATTGCCTCATTTGCATCCTAAGAATGATTTATATTTTATCAAGAAGTTGCTCCAGCAATTAGGTAATCCGCAGGATCAGGTAAAAACGATTCATATTACGGGGACCAACGGTAAAGGTTCAACATCATACTACTTAGCAAATCTATTAAAAAAGGCCGGTCAAAAGACTGGCCTTTTTGTCTCACCTTATGTTTATCAATTTAATGAACGAATTCAATTAAATAATCAAGATATAAGCGATGAAGATTTAGTTAATGTGGCTAATAAGGTTCAAGCTGCCTTTGAAGAAATTAAGCAAGAAGATAAAGAATTTTCGTTAGTTACATTTGAGTATGAAGTTGCGATGGCCTTTGTTTATTTTGAACAAGAGCATTGTGATTATGCCGTGATTGAAGTCGGAATTGGCGGCGAGCATGATAAAACTAATGTGATTGTCCCAGAGGCAAGCATCATTACTACGGTAGGATTAGATCATGAGAAGATTATTGGACCGACAATTCAAGATATTGCGCGAGAAAAGAGTGGCATTATCAAGAAAAATCGTCCAGTAGTATTAGGGAATGTTCCTGATGATGTTCTGCCTATTTTGGTGAAAAAGGCAGATGTAGAGCATGCACCACTTTTCCGATTAAAGCATGATTTTGCAATTACAACGCAAAATGGAGCGTTGAAGTATACAGATGATAAACGCAGTATTTCTTTTGATTTTCGTCCGCAGGTAGAGGCCTATGATATTGCCGTAGCCGTTAAGACCTTTTTACTTCTTAAATTGAAGCTAGATAATCAAGAGATAGCAGCTGCAATTGATCAAACTCAGATTCCTGGACGTTATCATATTTTGCAAAAAGAACCATTAATCATTTTGGATGGAGCTCATAATATTCAAGCAATGTCCAATTTGCTGGAAGTAATTCATGCCGAAGCAAAAAAACGGCATAGCCATGTTTATGCTTTAGTGACCATGATGAAAGATAAAGACTTAGAGCAAGTTTTTAATTTATTTAACCAAGATGATCAAGTGTTATTAACAACATTAGATTATCCTCGTGTTGCTAAAGAAAATGATTTTCCCATTGATGTCCAAAGACGATATAATTATGAAGGAGATTATCGGGAAGGCTTTGCTAAATTAAAAGAGAAGATGAATGCCAGCGATATTCTGCTGGTGACCGGATCGTTTTATTTAGTAAGTGCAATTTTAAATTGGAAAGGAAAAGGCAATGCAGGTTAAAGGGATAAACGATGATATTCAAGGCATTATCTTTGATATGGATGGTCTATTGGTTAATTCTGAAGAATTGTATTGGAAGGCTAATATCCAAGCTGCAGAAGAAGAAAAACTTGGGACGCCTAGGGATGCATATTTAAAGTTAACTGGTGCAACTGTTAAAGAAATGCAGGATTTTTATCATAAATATTTCAAAACTGATGCTGATCGTGACCGATTTATTAAAAGAACCGATGATTTGGTTTGGCAGTGGACCGATGAAGGAAAGTTAAAGTTACGTCCTGGTGTTCAAGAAGCATTAGATGAATTTAAAAATCGTGGCTTGAAAATGGCAATTGCTTCAAGCAACTACGAAGATGTGTTGCAACACTTTTTGTGGGCAACAGGGATTAGAAATTATTTTGATTTTCATTTAAGTTATTTAGATGTGCAAAAGGGACACATTAAAGCTAAACCGGCACCAGATATTTATTTAGCAGCTACTAAAAAAATGAATCTAGCAAAAGAAAATATTTTGGTTTTTGAAGATTCATCAACTGGTGTCCAAGCTGCGAAAAATGCAGGCTTAAAATGTGTAATGGTGCCAGATCTAATGGCTCCGACTGACCAAGACAAACAGAATGCTATAATGATTTGTCAAAACTTTTTTGATTTTCTTAAAAAAATTTAGCTCTTTTTTGCGTATTAAGTAATGAAGGGAGAAATTTTTATGATAGAAATAAACTCAAATCATTACTTTGGAAATACAGACCTAGAATTACTAGCTAAGTTATTTGAGCAGTTCAAGGATAAAGGAATTAGAACTTTTGAAGAGTTAGAGTCTTTTTTAAGAAAAAGAGATTTTAATTCCTTCGATGATATAGTTCAATTCATAACAGGTTCAAGTTGCCCCAGCAATTTGGCGATTACGGCTGAAGAGGTAATGGATCGCCTGCGAATGGCGTCATCTAAACGCAAACCTGTTTTAACCTCAAGTGTTGAAGTTGGGACATATTTAGCTGATAAATTAGTAGGTCACAAGCAAGAAGAGCTTTGGGCATTATATGTCGATAATGGAAATCGAATTGTAGCTGAGAAAAAGATTTTTCAAGGCACGTTAAATAAATCAGTCGCACATCCGCGAGAAATTTTTCGCTGGGCCGTAATCTATGACTGTTCGGGGATTTTTATTGCTCATAATCATCCTAGTGGTAAATTAATGCCGTCTTCCAACGACTTTGAATTAACTAAAGATCTATATCGGGCGGCAAAAATGATGAAAATTGATCTTTTAGACCATTTTATTGTGGGACAAGGACAATATTTGAGCATGCGTGAAAAAGAATTGTTTTAAACTTCTTTAAAATTTGCGTGAAAATCACCTTTAAAGTTATAGTATGCTATAATTATTCAAGATTTAGAGACCGCAACAATTAAGGAGAGATTTTTGTGTTTGGATTAGGTACAAAGAATATTGGTATCGATTTAGGTACAGCCAATACACTTGTTTACATGGAGGGTAAAGGAATTGTTTTAAGAGAACCTTCTGTAGTAGCAAAGAATACACATACAGGTGAAGTAATCGCAGTTGGTTCAGAAGCCAAGGAAATGATTGGTAGAACCCCAGGTAGTATTGTAGCTATCCGTCCAATGAAGGATGGGGTTATTGCTGATTACGACACTACTGCTGCTATGCTTAAGTACTTTATGGAAAAGACTGTTGGCAATTCTAAGCCTTCAGTAATGATTTGTGTTCCTTCAGGTGTTACTGAAGTTGAAAAGCGTGCTGTAATTGATGCAGCTAGAGTAGCTGGTGCTCGCGAAGCTTTCGTGATTGAAGAACCATTTGCTGCAGCTATTGGTGCAGGCCTTCCAGTTATGGATCCTACTGGTTCAATGGTTGTTGATATCGGTGGTGGTACTACTGATGTTGCTACTATTTCATTAGGTGGTATTGTTTCATCAACTTCAATTCGTCAAGCTGGAGATAAGTTTAACAATGCAATTATTAATTACATTCACTCCAACTTTAACTTATTGATTGGTGAAAGAACTGCTGAAGATATTAAGATTCAAGTAGGTTCTGCTTCAATTGAAAAAGCTAAGGAAATTGAAGCTATGAATATTCGTGGTCGTGATTTGGTTACTGGTTTGCCAAAGTCAATTGATATCAACGCTGAAGATATCGCTAAGGCTATTCAAGATGTTGTTCAAGACATCATCGTTGCAATTAAGGAAACTTTAGAACAAACCTCTCCTGAAATTGCTGCCGATGTTATCGACCACGGTATCGTTTTAACCGGTGGTGGTGCATTGCTTAAGAACTTGCCAGAAGTAATTTCTGAAGCAACTAAGGTTCCAGTATTTATTGCACAAGATCCACTTGATTGTGTGGCAATTGGTACTGGTGAATCACTCAAGAATATTGAAGTAATGCGTAGAAGTCGCAAATAATAAAAAAGCCGGCTATGGCCGGTTTTTCTTTAGGATCAATTCTTAATGAAAAAATTTCTACAAAATAAAAAGTTATTATCAACATTTATTGTAATTATTGTCATTTTTGCCGTTTTAGGTGGGAGTGTTAGTTTACGTAATAAACGTAATGCTCCATTGCTTGTTCAAAGCTTAGGAAATGATATTGTAGCCTTAGGATCTAGAATTATTGATGTTCCGGTAGGTTTTATTTCTGGTGGTTTGAATAATGCACATGAGATTTTAAATGCACAAGATGAGAATAACCATCTGAAGCGCCAAATTACTAATTTAGGTCAAACTAAGGTCCGTAATGCCAGCTTAGAGAAAGAAAATCGGCAGTTAAAAGCAGCATTGAATTTGAAAGATACTTTAAGTGGTTATACTTTGATCAATGCTTCAGTTATTTCTCGTGCTCCAGATACCTGGTCAGATCTACTTACAATTAATAAAGGTAGTTCTTCAGGTATTAAGAAGAATATGGCTGTAATGTGTGGTGGTGGAGTTATTGGACGAATTGTTGAAGCTAATGCCGCTTCTTCAAAAGTCGAATTGATCACTACTACAGATGAATCGGCTAATCGTTTTTCTGTTCAAGCAGATGTTGCTAATGGCAAGACCGTTCACGGGATCATTACTGTTACAGCTAATAACCAATTAGCCTTTACTCAGGTAGTTGATGGCCGCAAGTTAAAGGCCGGCACTAGAGTTTACACGAGTGGTATGGGTGGTAATTCGCCTAAAGGACTTTTAATTGGTACTGTTACTCAGACTACCCGTGATTCATTTGGTTTATCTGATCAAATTAGAATTAAACCAGCAGGTGATATTAGCGATCCGTCAGTTGTTACAGTTATTGAAAGACAGGTGGCTAACTAATGTCTATTTTTCGTAAATGGGTTTTAGCAATTGGACTTTTTGTTGCCATTGTTGTAGATGGTGTTTGTTCATTTTATTTGCATCAATTTATGGATTATGGAAGTTTTGGTGCCGCTAGTCTAATCTTACCGATTAGTGTAATGCTGATTGGACTTTTTGATGACACCAATGAAAATGAAATTTGGCTGGCCTTAGGCACGGGAATAGTTGCTGACATTTACTTTTATGGCTTTATTGGAGTTTATGCAGTTTTCTTACCCCTCAGCTGTTGGATTTGTCAAAAAATTGCTCGCTTTTTACCAGAAATATTTTGGGCAAGACTAATTGTAGTTTTATTAGGAACGACAATTTTTGTAGCATATAGTTGGCTGATCTTTAACATGATAGGAATAGCTACGACGTCGATTCATGGCTTATTAATGAGTCTATTAGTGAATCAAGGATGGACGGCAGGATTCTTCGTTTGTTTATACTGGATTTGGGGTAACCTAGCACAAGATTATCCGTTCTTAATTGATTTAAATGCTTATCGTGTATAAAAATAAAAAGAGACGAGAAAAATTTTTCTCGTCTCTTTTTTAAAACATTCCTGCTCCGGCCATTGCACCGACAGCACCAGCAACAACTGCGGCTAATGTAATAACTGCCATTAACCAAGCCATTACAATTGTCAATTTTTGAAAACCAGATTTCTTCTTCTTTTTTCGTGCCATAAAAAGCCCTCCTACTTGAACAATATTTTATGCTTATTAATAGTTTTTTTCAAATGAATTGTAGTTTAGAATAAAAAGGATGGAGGATCTTTTATGCTTTTTATTTTCTTAATACCAGTTATCGGTTTGGTAGCAGCTTTTTTAATTAATAAAATTTTCCCACATGCTCAGTTTAGAGGCTATGATGTTTTGCCTTTTTTCTTGTTTGCCGCATGCAATTTAGCCACTACACATGCTAACTTGCCTTCTTTTTTACCATATGGATTTTTATTTTATTTTATCTTAGTTGTTATTGTGTCTTTAAACGATGCAATTAAAAATAAAAATATTTCATTAGGTAAAACGATTCGCAAGTTATGGGATTATTTAGCTGCTTGCAGTTGTTTTTGGTATCTTGGTTCATTAATTTTAATGTTTGCTTATTAATTTAGTTACTAATTTTTTAATAAAGTAAAAATTATTTGTATATGCAAAAGCCGCAAAATTATAATATTTTGCAGCTTTTTTAAATTTTATAAAATAAAAAGATAAATAAGCATAAAAATATGTATTTTTTTCCAGAGTTTGTGGTAGAGAGTGGTGAATTGTGGTAAATTATTTAGTGGAAGGGGGCTAGACCATGTTCATGGGTGAATATCACCACAATCTTGATAGCAAGGGTCGCCTAATTATACCAGCGAAACTTCGCAATCAAATTGGAAATAAAATGGTATTTACTCGAGGAATGGAAGGCTGTATTTTTGGCTATTCGATGGAAGAATGGCAAAAGATAGAAGCCAAATTAGCAAAACTTCCGTTGACTAAGAGGAATACGCGTAAATTTATGCGTTTATTCTACTCTGGTGCGATGGAAAGTGAGTTCGATAAGCAGGGGCGTGTCAATTTTACATCGACATTAAAAGCTCATGCTGGACTTACTAAAGAATGTGTCATTGTAGGAGTTTCTGACCGAATTGAAATCTGGGCTAAGGAACGTTGGGATAGCTTTGAGGAAGAAGCTAACGAAGACTATGATGATATTGCTGAAAATTTGGACGACATTGAACTATAAAACTATGAAATTCAAACACACCAGTGTACTCTTACACGAAACTATAGATAATTTAAAACCAAAAAACGGTGGTCTTTATGTAGATGCAACTTTTGGCGGCGGTGGGCATGCCAAGTATTTGTTAAGTAAAATTGAAACTGGTACGTTAGTCGGTTTTGACCAAGATGAATATGCGATAAAATCGGCAGAGTTGAACTTCGCTGATTTATTGCAGCCAGATAGTGAACCTAAATTGAAATTAGTACATGACAACTTTAGTAATCTGGAGCAGGATCTAGTTAAGCTGGGTTACGCAGATGGAATAGATGGCATATATTACGATTTAGGTGTTTCATCACCTCAGTTTGATCAAGCTGATCGTGGCTTCTCATATCGTTATAATGCAAGGTTAGATATGAGAATGGATCAAAGTCAAGATACGGATGCATATCAGTTAGTTAATACCTTAAGTCAAAAAGAGCTAGCAGATATTTTATATCAATATGGAGATGAAAAATTCTCCCGGCAGATTGCTCATAGGATCGTAGAAAGACGTAAGGATAAGCCAATTGTGACAACCTTTGAATTGGTTGACATTATTAAAGAGGCGATTCCCGCGTATGCACGAAGGACTGGAGGACATCCAGCTAAGAAAAGCTTTCAAGCTTTACGAGTTGCTGTTAATCACGAACTTGATGTTTTACAGGCTTCACTTGAAGAAGCTATTAAGATTTTAAGACCTGGTGGCAGACTTAGCGTGATTACCTTTCAGTCCCATGAAGATAAAATCGTTAAAAAGATTTTTAAGAAGTATTCAGAGGTTGAGGTTCCAAGAGGAATGCCCTTTGTGCCAGACGATATGAAACCAACACTTCGTTTGGTAAATCGCAAACCGATTACTGCTTCAACTTCCGAGTTAGAAAACAACAACCGCTCACACAGTGCAAAACTACGGGTTGCAGAGAAGTTATAAAGAGGAAAATGCTATGGCTGATAGCTCAGCAAGAAAAATTGAATATGAACCTAGAAAACAGAATGGTTCGCAGAAACGTCAACGAATTACCCTTGATCCGCATAAAGTTCCTTACAATATTTTAGAAAAGACTTTACTAGCAATAGGAAGTATCGTCACCTTGGGAATGATGATCTTCTTGGTTTCTTCTAGTATTTCTGCAACTTCGGCTCAACATGAGCTAAGTCAAACTCAGCAGACAGTTGCTAAGGAACAGAATAGGATCACCGATTTACGTCAAGAAATTGGTGAGTTAACTTCTACTTCACGCTTAAACAAGATTGCGCGTGAAAAAGGATTAACTCTGATTAATAAAAATATTAGGACAATTCGCTAATGAAAAAAAATAGTAATTTAAAATTACAAAAATCCAAAGCTCACAGCTACCGCTTCACAGTGGGGAGAGTTCTCCAAGTAGCTGTGGCTTTGGTTTTTCTTGTATTTACAGCTAGATTTTTATATATAGGTATATCCAAAACAGTTAATGGGCAGAACTTATCCGCACGTACCAAGCAGCTTTATAAGCGTAATCAAGTTATTAAAGCAACACGTGGTACGATATATGATCGGAATGGATTAGCAATTGCGGAAGACTCACATTTATATACTATTTACGCGATTTTGGATAAGTCATCGATCAACTACAAGAATAAGCCAGAATATGTTGTGAATAAGTCTGAAACAGCTGAAAAGTTGGCTACAGTTTTGCCGATGTCGGCAGATAAAATTTATCGCTATTTGAATCCCAAGCAGAAGGCTTTCCAGGTTCAATTTGGTACAGCAGGTAGTGGATTAACGAGTAAGCAGAAGAAAAAGATTGAAGCTATGAAGTTGCCAGGAATCAAATTCTTAGCTACGCCATCAAGACTTTATCCTAATGGTAATTTTGCTTCTCACATTGTTGGTTTAGCTCAGCCTGTATATGATAAAAAGACCAATGCACAAAATTTGGTTGGTACTATGGGAATTGAGGCTTACTTCAACAAGACTTTAACCGGTACTGATGGTTACAGAATTTCCTCAGTTGATGCTTCAGAATATCAAATGCCTAATGGCAATCAAGTATATAAGCCAGTTAAAAATGGTAATAACTTATATTTGACGCTTGATTCACAACTGCAAAGTTATCTTGAATCACATATGACTGATGTACAAAAAGCATATGATCCTACTTCGATAACTGCAGTTGTTGAAGATATGAAGACTGGTAAAATTTTAGCAGCTTCACAGCGTCCAACATTTAATCCTCAGACTAAGAAAGGTTTAACCAAAGCATATCGTAATATCTTGGTTCAAGATACTTATGAACCAGGTTCTGCGTTTAAAGTTCTTTCCTTTGCGGCAGTAGTTAATAGTGGCAATTACAATCCGAATGAATATTTCCGTTCAGGATCAGTAAATGTCGGTGGTTCAACTATCCATGACTGGTTGACTTCTGGTTGGGGTACGATTCCATTTTCACAAGCATTTGAGCATTCAAGTAACACTGGTTTTGTTAAGCTGGAACAAAAGATGGGTGCAAAGACTTGGAATAAGTACTTAAAGAAGTTCCACATTGGTCAAAAGACTGGAATTACACTTCCGGGAGAACAACCTGGCTTCATTTCATTCAAGACGCCAGTTGATCAAGCCGTTACTGCATTTGGTCAGGGTGTAACTGTTAATGTAATGCAAATGATGCAGGCATACAGTTCATTGGCTAATAATGGTCAAATGGTAAAGCCACAATTAGTTGATAAGATTACTGATTCTAACGGTAAAACCCTTAAGGGCTATGAGATCAAAAAAGTTGGTTCAAAGATTTATAGCAACAAGACTAAAAAAGTTGTTTTGGCCAATATGAAGAGAGTGCTTAATAAGCAATCTGGTACTGGTAATGCCTACAAGATGGGCAATGCAGATATTGCTGTTAAGACCGGTACTGCTCAAATAGCTAATCCAAAAGGTGGTGGCTATTTGAAAGGTGATAGCAACTACATCTTCTCAGTAGTCGGTGTTTACCCTACCAAGGATCCTAGATATTGTATTTACCTAACTATCAAGCAACCTCATTTGGCTGGGACGACAGCTGAAAAGATTTTAGCTTCTATCTTTAAGCCAATGATGAGTCGAATTATTACAATGGCTAAAAGTGATAATTCAACCACGACTGTTAGTGTTCCTAATTTCAAGAATATGACAGTTGCTCAAGCTTCAGCTAAAGCTAAGCAAGTTGGTCTTAACTTAGTTAAAGTAGGTGAAAAAGATAGAATTACTGCTCAAGGAATTAAGAGCAGTGAGAAATTGGAGTCTGGGGACAAGATCTTTGTATATACCTCAGGTAAAATAAATTGTCCTGATATGAAGGGGTGGAGTTTTAATGATTTACATCAATTCTCTAATGTATCAGGTATTAAATTAAGCATAAAGGGAACCGGAACTGTTACCAGCCAAAGTGTGGCCAAGGGAGCAGAGTTAAAATCTGGAGAAAAAATAAAAGTTAATTTAAAGGAGTAGCATAGGATGAGTATTATGCAAGCAAGTTTTGTTGCTTTAATTAGTTCATTAATTTTGACGGTAATTTTTTTACCGTTGTTAATTAAGTTTATGCATTCGCATCATGAAGGACAGGAAATTCGTGATGAAGGGCCAAAATGGCACCAAAAGAAATCAGGAACTCCTACAATGGGAGGAACAATTTTTGTTATTGCAGCAGTAATTTCTGTTATCTGGGTTGCTGCATGGCAACATAGCTTGAACAAAGTTGTTTGGATTTTAGTAATCAGTCTTTTAGGTTACGGTATCATTGGTTTCCTTGATGATGGAATCAAGCTGTATTACAAAAGAAATTTGGGTTTAAGAGCATGGCAAAAACTTGCTTTACAAATTATTATTGCCATTGTGATTGTATTAATTGCTTCAAGCGATCACTTTAATTTTGGTTTATACATTCCATTTGCTGGAGTTGTTCATAGCGTAGCATTATTTGTAATCTTCATTATTTTCTGGTTGGTTGGCTTTTCTAATGCTGTTAACCTTTCAGACGGATTGGATGGCTTAGCTACCGGGTTATCTGTAGTAGCCTATGGTACATATGCTTATATCGCATTTAAACAAAAGAATTTGGCTATTTTAGCCTTTTGTATGAGTGTAATTGGCGGTTTGATTGCTTTCTTTATTTTCAACCATAAGCCTGCCAAAATCTTCATGGGGGATGCAGGCTCACTTGCATTAGGTGGTGGTCTTGCTACAGTAAGTATTATGCTTAATAGACCATGGTCACTTTTGTTAGTGGGTATTGTATTTGTATGTGAAACTGCTAGTGTAATTATGCAGGTTATTTCTTTCCAAACTACTGGTAAGAGAATTTTTAAGATGACTCCTATTCACCATCATTTTGAAATGTTAGGCTGGTCAGAATGGAAAGTAGACATTGTTTTTTGGATTGTTGGTTTAGTAGGTAGCATTTTATATTTAGCAATTTGGGGATAAAAATAAAAAAATGAAGGATATTAAAACTTATAGTAATAAGAATATTTTAGTTTTAGGTTTAGGTAAAAGTGGATTTGCAGTTAGCGAATTACTTTTAAAATTAGGTGCTAAATTAACCTTGAATGACAAGGCTGATCTTGATAAAAATGAAAAAGCACAAGAGCTAAAGGCTAAAGGCGTTCATGTAATTGGCGGACATCACCCAGTTGATTTACTTGAAAAAGAACATTTTGATTATTTAGTTAAAAATCCAGGTATTCCATATGAGAATCCAATGGTTAAAAAAGCTGAAGAACTAAATATTCCAATTATTACAGAGCCTGAAATTGCTTTAAGTTGTAGTGATGCTCCTTATGTTTGTGTCACAGGTTCAAATGGTAAAACTACCACTGTGATGCTCACTCAAAGAATTTTGGATCATCATTTACAAAAATCAGGTCATCATGCCTATGCAGTAGGTAATATTGGTGTGCCAATTTCTGAAGTAGTACCTAAGGCAACTAAGGATGATATCTTGGTAGTAGAAATTTCTAGTTTCCAATTACTTGGCGTAACAGATATTGATCCTAAGGTGGCTGCTATTGTCGACATTTATAATAATGTTCACTTGGACTATCACAAGACCTTTGAAAATTATGTAAATGCTAAGTTGAACGTTACTAGAACTCAAAATAGTGATGACTACTTTATTGCTAACTTTGATCAAAAAGATATTTTAGCTAAAGAAAAAGAAGTAACACCTGCTAAGATGCAAACTTTCTCAGAAACAAATTCTAATGCAGATTACTTTATTGGTGATGAATATCTTGAGAGTCACAATGAAAAGATCATGAAGATTGCAGATATCAAATTACCAGGTATTCATAATTTACAAAATAGCTTGGTTGCAATTGCAATTTCAAAGATTATGGGTGCAGATAATGATGATATTGCAGCGGTTTTGAGTACTTTCACTGGTGCTAAGCACCGTTTGCAATATGTAACAACTCTTGATGGACGCAAGGTTTATAATGATTCTAAGTCAACTAATATTGAAGCAGCTACAGTTGCTATTCCTGCATTCAAAGAACCAGAAGTTTTAATTGCAGGTGGTCTTGATAGAGGATTCTTGTTTGATGATTTAGTACCATTGTTCAAGAAGCATGTTAAATCTATTGTTCTTTATGGAGAAACAAAATATCTATTAGCTGATGCTGCTAGAAAAGCTGGCATTAAAGATATTGTAATTGTTAATACTCTTCAAGAAGCTGTTCCAAGAGCATATGAGTTAAGTGAACCTGGAGATGTAATCTTGTTCTCACCAGTTTGTGCTTCATGGGATCAATTCAGAACCTTTGAAGATCGTGGCGATTACTTTGTAAAATTTATTAAGGAATTGAAGACTAAATAAAATGAGAGTTATATTTACCGGCGGTGGCACAGGTGGTCACATTTACCCAATTATGGCAATTATTGAACGTTTGAAAGAACGTGGAATTAGCAAAAATGATGAAATTCTATTTGTCGGAACTAAAAAAGGATTGGAATCTAAAATTGTTCCTGCAGCTGGTGTTAATTTCAAAACAATTAACATTCAAGGATTTAATCGTAAGCATCCGTTGAAAAATTTTGAAACCATTAAATTGTTTTTACAAGCTACCAAGAGTGCACGGAAGATTTTAAAAGAATTTAAGCCTGATGTCGTTTTGGGTACAGGTGGTTATGTTAGTGGAGCTATGGTTTATGAAGCAGCTAAAATGCATATTCCAACTATGATCCATGAATCCAATTCAGTTGTTGGTTTAGCTAACAAGTTTTTAGGCCACTATGTTGATCGCATTTGTTACACTTTTGACGATGCTGCAAAAGAATTCCCTGAAAAAAAGAAGCTAGTTAAAACAGGTAATCCAAGATCACAACAGGTTTTGAGCTTACATGAAGAAAAGATTGATATAAAGAAGAAGTGGGGACTTAGTCCAGAAATGCCAACTGTTTTAGTTTTTGGTGGTTCCCGTGGTGCTTTAGCTATCAATCGAATTATGCTTAAGTCATTAATGAATTTAAAGACTAAGCCATACCAAATTATTTGGGCTACAGGTACTTACTATTTTGATTCAGTTCAAAAGAAGTTAGAGAACGTAGATATTGGTAATAATATTAAGGTTTTGCCATACATCAAGAACATGCCCGGTTTATTACCAGAAATGACTTGTGTTGTTTCAAGATCTGGAGCAACAAGTATTGCAGAGTTCACTGCATTAGGTGTACCTGTAATTTTGATTCCAAGTCCTAATGTAACGCACAATCACCAAATGAAGAATGCATTAGATTTAGAGAAGGCTGGCGCAGCCTTGGTCATCCCAGAAGATGATCTTAACCCTAATAATTTTGTTTCTTCAATTGATCATATTTTGCTTGATGAAAAATACGCTAAAGAAATGAGTCAGGCTTCAAAGGCATTAGGTGTACCTGATGCATCTGATCAAGTGATTAAAGTGATGGAAGAGATTTCACGCTAGGAGGCCGGTGAGGCAGATGGCAAAGAAACCAGTAACGAGGATTGATCCAAGAAAGGAATTATCTCCTTATTTGAATCATGAATTCAATCAACAAAAAAATAGTCGTAAATCGCAAGCCAAGATTTCTGCCTCACTTTCTAGTTTACAGGCGGAAAGACGACGGTCACTAAGACGGCGGCTTGGTTTAATAATGTCAGTTTCAGTTTTGGCGATTGCTGGGCTAGGCTATTATATTTCTCCCTTGGCCAATATAAGTACGGTTAAGGTGATTGGTGCTTCGGATTTGCCGATTAAAGGAATCGTGAAGGCATCTAAGATCAAAGCCAGTGATAAGGTTTTTGATTATTTGTTTCAACAAAAAGATTTGAGCCAAAAATTATCTAAGAAGTATCCTGAAATAGAAAGTGCCCAAGCACATTTAGGTCATGTTAACCAGCTCATATTGCAAATTAATGAACGTAAAACCGTAGGCTATTTAAAAGATGGCGATGATTATCGTAAGATTTTAAGTAATGGCAAGTTAGGCAGTACTGCAATTACTTGGGCAAAAGTCGATCAAGATAAACCTATTTTTGTTGGCTATAATAAAGCAACTTCTTTAAAAGAAGATTTAAACTTATTTAATAGTTTGCCCAAATCATTCCAAAACCAGGTAAAATTATTAAGTGGGAACACTAGACGAAAGTCACAAGTAATTTTAGTTATGAAAGATGGCAATGTAATTATTGGCAGTACCGTAACGTTAAAGAGCAAACTAAAATATTATGACGAAATTAAAGTTAAAGCTGGAAAAAATAGCTTAATTGATTTAGAAATAGGTGCGTTTAGCAGGCCATTAACTTCAAGTGAAAAGAAAGCCTACGGGGTATCGTAGCTGTTTTACTTGTTTATTTATGTTAGAATTTTTTCAAGGCAAATATTAATGGGGGCTTAATTTTGGAGAATTCAAATCTTTTAGTGGGTCTTGATATAGGAACCACAAGCGTGAAAGCAGTTGTGGCAGATTCGGGTAAAGTCATTGGTGCAGTTACTACGCCCAATTCAGGCATGAGACATGGTCAAATTGTTGATATTGATCAGACTGCAGCAGCTATCAGCCGTGCTTTAAAAGGCGTGGCAGAAAAGACTAATGCAAAAATTTATAGTGTCGTAGCCGGAATTCCAGTAGGAATGTTGCAATTAGAGACAGCAACTGGATTTGCTAATGTCGGTGAAGAAGGACAAGAAGTAAATAATGAAGATGTCAAAAGAACGATTCGCTCTGCGATTCATGCTGCTGCAAAAGATGATCGTGAAGCAATTGCTTTTTTGCCTAGTCGATTCTTAATTGATGGAAAAACTGAGGTTGATGATCCTCGTAAGATGATTGCTCGTTCACTTGGAGTAACTGGTATTTTGTTAACAGCTCCAACAGGTTCTTTGCATAACATTAAAAAAGCAATTGAACGTGCAGGCTATCACAACAATTTCTTTGTTCCAACGCCATTGGCAATTTCTAGTGTTGCATTAAATGAAAGTGAAAAGACTTTCGGTTCTGTAATTATTGACCTCGGTGGTGGAGTAAGTACAGCAACAGTAATTAAGGAAGGCCAAATCAAATACGCTAATATTGATTTGGAAGGTGGTAGCGATATCACTAATGATATTTCTGCTGTTTTAAGTATTTCTAAACGTGATGCTGAACAAATTAAATTAGATTATGGCTTTGCTGATCCGCAATTTGCTTCTAAGAATGATAAATTTGCAATTAATAGTGTAGGCTCAAATGGACAGCAAATGATTGATGAAGTTTACCTGAGTGAAATCATTAATGCACGTCTTGAGCAAATTCTAACTCGTCTTGGCAAGGGTTTAGCCAAGCATAATGCTTTGAAGCAACCGGGTGGTATTGTTATCACTGGTGGAACTAGTTTACTTCAAGGAATTGATAGTTTGACAGCCAATGGTTTAAACGTTAAAGCACGTATTTATCAGCCAGATCAAATTGGTATGCGCAACCCAATTTATACAGCTGCATATGGAATAGTAAATTATTCTTACAAGATGTCAGAAGTAGACTATCTTGTTAACAGTGTAATTTACGGTTTTGGTGAAAATGTAGTTGAAGAACCAGTTTCACAACCAAAAACTTCCAAGAATTCTAAAAGAACTGTTTCTACTAGTGAAAGTGAAGCCAAAGAAGCTTATAATAGAAACAAAATGTCCGCAAGAGATGATTCTTCAGTGGACGAAGAAAATAATAATCAAGAAAAATCTAATGGCTTGAAGAGTTTCTTTAAGAAATTCTTTGATTAAAGGTGGTTAATTTAATGGATTTTACATTCGATTCAGACGACAATAAGAATGCTGTCATCAAAGTTATTGGTGTTGGCGGTGCCGGAGGCAATGCTGTTAACCGAATGATTG
The DNA here is from genome assembly GCF_002160635.1 of Lactobacillus gallinarum. Lineage (NCBI taxonomy): Bacteria > Bacillati > Bacillota > Bacilli > Lactobacillales > Lactobacillaceae > Lactobacillus > Lactobacillus gallinarum. The sequence goes on along the minus strand of NZ_NFKZ01000012.1, from coordinate 11,258 downwards.
ATGACGGTGTACAAGGTGTTTCATTTATTGCAGCAAACACTGATGTTCAAGCTTTAAACAGTAATAAAGCTGAAAACAAGATTCAATTAGGGCCTAAGTTAACAAGAGGTTTAGGTGCTGGTTCACATCCTGAAGTAGGCCAAAAGGCTGCTGAAGAAAGTGAACAAACAATTGAAGATGCACTTAAGGGTGCTGATATGATCTTTATCACTGCTGGTATGGGTGGTGGTACCGGTACTGGTGCAGCTCCTGTAGTAGCTAAAATTGCTCGTGAGACCGGTGCCTTAACTGTTGGTGTAGTTACACGCCCATTCAGTTTTGAAGGCCCTAAGCGCTCTAAGAACGCAGCAGAAGGAATTACCCAATTAAAGCAATACGTTGATACTTTAGTTATTATTGCTAATAATCGTTTGCTTGAAATGGTTGATAAGAAGACCCCAATGATGGATGCCTTCAAAGAAGCTGACAATGTCTTGAAGCAAGGTGTACAAGGTATTTCAGACTTGATTACTTCAACTGACTACGTAAACTTAGACTTTGCTGATGTTAAGACTGTTATGGAAAACCAAGGTGCAGCCTTGATGGGTATTGGTCGTGCTAGTGGTGAAAATAGAACTGTAGAAGCTACTAAGCTTGCTATTTCTTCACCACTTCTTGAAGTATCAATTGATGGTGCTAAGCAAGTATTGCTTAACATTACTGGTGGTCCTGACCTTACTTTGTTTGAAGCTCAAGATGCTTCAGAAATTGTTTCTAAGGCTGCTGGTGATGATGTCAACATTATCTTCGGTACATCAATTAACCCTAACTTAGGTGATGAAGTGGTAGTTACTGTAATTGCTACTGGTATTGATTCTAAAGCCGAAGAAGCCGCATCAAAGCAATTACCAGGACGTAGCCACCAAATTAAGGCTCAACCTAAGAAGGAAGCAGAACCTGTTGCTAATAATACTGTTCAACCAGAAAAGCAAACTGTTGACCGTCCACAAACTGTTCAACCATCTAATAATGCAGATGCGGATCATGAAGCGGAAAAGCCAAAGCAAACAATGGTTGATCCAACCAGTGTTTGGGGATTGAACGATAATCAAGATAATCAAAGAAGAAATACTAAGCCTGCTGAGCCAAAGGGTGATCATGAAAGCTTCGATACTTTTAGCAATGATGATCAAGATAGTATTTCTCAAATTGAAACTAGTGCTCAAGACGATAGTGATGATAGTGATGATATTCCATTCTTCAAACATCGTGGTGAAAACTAGTTTGGAGGTAGATACAGATGGCTTTTGATAAATTGGGTAGATTTTTCGGCATTTCCAATGATGATGAAGATGAATTGGAAAAAGAAGAATATGCTACTTCAAACAAAGATGATAATGAAAACTTACCTCTGAATTCTGTTAGTCGAGACAATGTTGTTTCGATTAAATCAGGATTAAATTCAGCCAAAAGTAAAATTGTGTTGTATGAGCCGCGTGTTTATTCTGATGCTAAAGATGTTGCACAAAACTTGTTGAATAATAAGGCAGTAGTAATTAACTTTAGCAGAATGGAAGATAGTTCCGCTCGACGAATCGTTGATTTTATCACAGGAACAGTTTATGCATTAAACGGTGAAATTCAACGCATCGGTGACAAGATCTTTTTAGCCACTCCACCTAAATTTGTGACAGATGGCAAAATTAGTGACTTAATTGATAAGAAAGATAATTTAAGTTAATGTTAAACGTAATACATTTTATTTACGTAGCTCTTACTTGGATCTTATGGCTTTACAGTCTATTTATTGTTATTGATGCAATTTTAAGTTGGGTACCAATGTTAAGTAATTCTGTAATTGGTCGCTTTTTAGATAAGATTGTAAATCCATACTTGAACTTGTTCAGAAAAGGTCCGTTTGCTAAGTTGGCCTATTCTACTGGAATTGATATTTCTCCAATTATTGGATTATTCATTTTGTACTTTGTACAGAATTATGTTCTATTTTGGATTTTTAATATTTTATTGAGGGTGTTAGGTTAATGCAAAAGCGACAAGCAAGTAAGTTTTACCCACATTTTAATCAAGAAGAAAGACCAGTAATTGATTATTTTACTGGTCTTTTTAATCAAATAATTTTTAAACATGAACCAATTTTAACCGATTTTTTAGATCCGGGTAAAAGAGCAATTCTAAAAACCATCGTGGGTAATGATGTTTTTATGCAAGAGTATGGCGGATATTCGAATGCGGAGAAAAAACGTGTTTATTTAAGCGAGGAATGGGTTAATTTGCAACCCAGCGATTATTTAATTCAGCCATATGAAATTGAATATCCACAAAAATTTATCAAAATTAATCATAGTGCGATTTTAGGTACCCTGGCTAATTCTGGAATTGAGACTGATACTTTTGGCGATATAATTACTGATGAAAATGGTAAATGGCAATTTTTTGCTAAAAAAGAATTAGTGGATTTTTTTGAAGAGCAGGTTACTCGGATTGGAAGAGCACAAGTAAAATTAAGAGAGATTTCTTTTAAAGATGTTCTAGTGCCGAAGGATGATTCAACGGAAAAGATAGAAATTGTTGCTTCAATGAGAATTGATGCAGTACTATCTGGAATTAGCAAACAAAGTCGTGGTCAGATTCAAAAAATGATTGAAAACCATTTAGTCAAATTAAATTGGCATGACATAGCAGATTCTAATATAATGGTTAAAGAGAATGATATTTTGAGTTTGAGGCATTTTGGGCGTGTTTTGATTGAAAATGTTTCGGCTACAAGAAAAGGAAAATATAAGGTGGTGCTAAAACTTTGGCAGACAAAGAAACGAAATTGACGCCGATGGATATTCATAATAAGGAATTTAAGCATCGAGGTCGTAATGGATATGATCGCTATGAAGTGGATAGTTTTTTAGATGATGTTGTTGATAATTATGGGGATGCACTTGATCAAGTAGTAGATTTAAAGAACGAAGTAGTATCTTTAAATAAAAAAGTAGAAGATATGCAGGCTCAAGTAGATGAGTATAGTAATATGAAGAAGTCGCTTATTTCTGCTCAAAAAACTGTAGATCAATTAAAAGAAAATGCAGAAGCAGAAGCCAAACGTATTCTGGATGATGCTAAAAAGGAAGCTCAAACAGAAGTTGGCTATCAAAAACAACAGCAAGAAGTTATCTCTAATGATTACAAGCGTTTAAAGAAACAAATAGGCGAATTTCGTAGTCATATGCAAGCAATGCTCCAAAATGAGATAAATAATTTAAATGATGAAACTTGGCAGCATGCTTTAGATGAATATTTCCATACGGAACGATTTTATCCGGGTAATGGTGCAGAACCAATCGGTGAAGAAGAAGAAATCGCAAATGAAACTGCAATCGATGATGAAGATATTGACAACGATGATGTAAATGACGTAAACTCTTCTCAAGAACCTGATGATTTGGATGAGGAGTTGTCAGATGATTCTGATGATGAAGAAGAAACTACTCCTAAGCCAATGATAGGCGATAGTCCGCATCATGAGACAATTAATTTAAAACCTGAAGTACCTAAGAGTTCATCAGGTCCAACAATTGTTTTCCCGGATGATTACAAAAAATAAAAATTAGATTGGCAGTAAAACTTGAGGGCAATTCAGCGAGCTAATGTTGGTGGAAGATTAGCATAAGAGCCTAAAGGTTGATCAGCTGTCTGAATGATCTAAACGTTTTTTGCACGTTACGCAAATTAAGTGGAACTTTTTTAAGTTCAATTTAGGTGGTACCACGGTTAACCTCGTCCTAATTAGGGCGAGGTTTTCTTTTTTAGAAAGGAATTTGTTAATGAGAATTAAAGACACTCTTAATTTAGGTAAAACTAAATTTAAAATGCGCGGTAATTTGCCAGTTCGTGAAGCAGAATGGCAAAAGCAATGGCGTGAAAATAAATTATATGAACAAAGATTAAAGCTTAATGAAGGTAAGCCTCGTTTTGACTTACACGATGGCCCTCCATTTGCCAATGGTAATATCCACATGGGACATGCTTTGAACAAGATCTCAAAGGATATCATTGTTCGCTACAAGAACATGAATGGTTACTATGCACCATACGTACCAGGTTGGGATACTCACGGTCTTCCAGTAGAACAACAACTTGCTAAAAAAGGCGTAGACCGTAAGAGTATGGATCGTGCTAAGTACCGTGAACTTTGTCGTCAATATGCTGAAGAACAAATTCAAAAGCAAATGAATGACTTTAAGCGTCTTGGTGTGATGGCAGATTGGGATCATCCTTATGTTACCTTGCAACATGACTTCGAAGCACAAGAAATTCGTGTCTTTGGTGAAATGTACAAGAAGGGTTACATTTACAAGGGTAAGAAGCCTGTTTACTGGTCATGGTCAAGTGAATCTACTTTAGCTGAAGCTGAAGTTGAATATAAAGATGTTGAAGCAAATTCAATTTTCGTTGCTTTCCCAGTAACTGACGGTAAAGGCATCATCGATCCTAAGGATACTTATTTCGTAATCTGGACTACTACTCCTTGGACTATTCCAGCAAACGAAGCAATCTGTGTAAATCCTAAGTTTGATTACTCAGTAGTTCAAGTTGGCGATAAACGTTACGTTGTTGCTACTGGCTTGCTTGATAAAGTAGCTGAAGAAATCGGTTGGGATGACTATAAGGTTGTTCAAACAGTTAAGGGTGCCGACATGGAATACATGAAGGCTAAGCACCCAATTTACGACAAGGAAAGTCTTGTAATTGAAGGCTTCCACGTAACTTTGGATGATGGTACTGGTTTAGTTCATACTGCACCTGGCTTTGGTGAAGACGACTTTAACGTTGGTCAAAAATATAACTTGCCAATCTTCAGTCCAGTAGATGCTCACGGTTGCTACACTGATGAAGTACCTGAACTTAAGGGCATGTTTTACCAAGACGTAGATAAGTTAATGATCGAAAAGTTAAAGGATGCTAGTGCACTTCTTAAGCTTAAGGTCTTTACTCACTCATACCCACACGATTGGCGTACTAAGAAGCCAGTTATCTTTAGAGCAACTACTCAATGGTTTGCTTCAATCGCTAAGTTTAGAGATCAAATTCTTGATCAAATTGAAAAAGCGAGCTTCATCCCTTCATGGGGTAAGACTCGTCTTTACAACATGATTAAAGATCGTGGTGACTGGGTAATCTCACGTCAACGTGCATGGGGTGTTCCACTTCCAATTTTCTACGCTGAAGATGACACACCAATCGTTACTCCAGAAACAATTGAACATGTTGCTAAGATCTTCGAAAAAGAAGGTTCAAACGCTTGGTACACTCATACTGCTAAGGAATTATTGCCAGAAGGCTTTACTTCAGAACACTCACCAAATGGTGAATTCACTAAGGAAAAGGATATTCTTGATGTTTGGTTTGACTCTGGGTCATCATGGTCAGGTGTCATGGAAAAACGTGATGGCTTACATTACCCAGCTGATCTTTACCTTGAAGGTAGTGACCAATATCGTGGTTGGTTTAACTCAAGTTTGATTACTTCAGTTGCTGTCACTGGTCAAGCTCCATACAAGCAAGTTCTTTCTCAAGGATTCGTTTTGGATGATAAGGGCCACAAGATGTCTAAGTCACTTGGTAACGTTATTTCACCTAATGACGTAATCAAGCAAATGGGTGCAGAAATTATTCGTCTTTGGGTAGCTCAAGCTGATACTACGTCAGACGTTGCTGTTTCAATGGGAATCTTGCAACAATCTGCAGAAAGCTACAGAAAGATCAGAAATACTTTCCGTTACATGCTTGCTAATACTAGCGACTTTGATCCTAAGAAAAATCGTGTTGCTTACGATGATCTTCGTTCAGTAGACCAATACATGGAAGTTAAGTTAAATGACTTAATCAAAGAATGCTTAGCAGCTTACGATAAGTTTGACTTTACTACTGTCTTCAAGAAGGTCTTTAACTTCATTTCTAATGATCTTTCAGCATTCTATCTTGATTTTGCCAAGGACGTTCTTTACATTGAAGCTGAAAACAGTCATGCACGTCGTTCAATGCAAACAGTTATCTATGATGCTGCAGTTAAGTTGGCTAAGATTTTGACTCCAATTTTGCCACACACTATGGAAGAAATTTGGGGCTTCTTGAAGGAAGACGAAGATTACGTTCAACTTGCAAATATGCCAAAAGTAGAAAACTATGCAAATCGCGATGAATTGCTTGAAAACTGGGCTAAATTCATGAAGTTGCGTGATGATGTTTTGAAGGCACTTGAAGATGCAAGAAACAAGAAGTTGATTGGTAAGTCATTTGAAGCAGCCGTAACAATTTACCCAGATAAAGAAACTAAGGCCATGCTTGATGAATTAGACGCTGACTTCAGAGAAATTTTAATTGTTTCTAAGTTAACTATTTCAGATGATCCAGCTCCAGCTGACGCTGAACAACTTGCTAATGCTGCTGTTGTAGTTAAGCATGCTGAAGGTGAAGTTTGTCCACGTTGTAGAATGATTAGAACTGATATTGGTGCAGATTCTAAGTTACCAGTGCTTTGTGGTCGTTGTGCAGAAATTGTTGAAGCAAACTACCCTGAAGCAGTACAAGAAGGATTAGAAAAATAATGCGTTTAGGTACTGTTAAACAATTTGATGAAGGAAGCAGTTATGGCTTTATTGAAGACGATCGCAACCACAAATCGTACTTCGTTTTCTATAAAGCTATTAAGGAAGAAGGCTATAAATCATTACGAGTAGGCGATCGAGTACAATATCAATTAGCTCAAGGAAAAAATGGCCTACAATGTGTTAATGTATATTTAGCTTAAAAAAGGAGGATGAGACTTAGTGGATTTAGAAGAAACAGAAATCTCATCGCAACAGATTTTTCAAGGTAGAATCTTGGATTTATCTGTTCGAACAATCAAATTACCTAATGGCGATACTGCGACTAGAGAAATAGTTAAGCATCGCCCTGCATCTTGTGTTATTGCAATTAATGATCAACAAGAAATGCTTTTGGTAAAACAATGGCGTGAAGCTATCAAGCAAGTCACTTTAGAAATTCCAGCTGGAATTGTTGACCCAACTGACACTAGTCCTCTTGATGCTATGAAGCGTGAATTGAATGAAGAAGGCGGCTACAAGGCAGAATATTGGGAAAAAGTTAGTGAATTTTATTCTACACCAGGCTTTTGTGATGAAAAAATGCATCTTTTCTATTGTGATACGTTAACTAAGTTGACTGAAAAGAGATCATTAGATGCAGATGAATTTTTAACTTCTGATTGGTATAGTTTAGATGAATTAAAGAATTTATTAGCAGAAGGAAAAATTGTCGATGCTAAGACAATTTATGCCATTTCTGTTTGGGAAAATATGCTATTGCGCAATGCTCAAGCTGAAAGTAATAAGTAATCATGACAGAAAAGCGTTCTGATTATCGTAAAAGACAGAAAAAAGGTTTAGTAGACAAAGTTAAATCTGCTTTTACTGATAATGATGCAACAGAAGAAGTTAATGTTAATCCTGATTTTCAAAGGGATGATTCTGAAAGAAGACGTCCTTTGGAAGGCGATGGAGAGGAGTTTTATCAAGCACAGCAGCCTATCGATAAAGAAAAGATGCGCGAAGAAAAGTCTTTAAAACTGAAAAAAAGACTGAACAGTGCTATTCTGATAGTGTTTGTTTTAATTATTTTAGTGCTTTTAGCATTATTTCATTTATAATTTGAAACGAGGAAATTTATGAAGATTGCGATTATTGTTCCAATGGCTGAAGAAGCCGAATTTTATCGTAATCATTTCCACGCAGAAAAAAAAGAAATGTTCGGATCAACTGAATTCGAACATTTTTCTGTTAACGGAAATGATGTTTATTTAGGTTTGAGTGGTATTGGTAAAGTTCAAGCTGCGATGAACCTAGCTAGTTTGTTAAGCAATGTAGATATTGATGTTATCTTTATGACTGGTTCTGCCGGTACTTTACATAAGGATATTCATCAAGAAGATTTAGTTTTGCCTAATGCCTTCATGTATTATGATGCTCATAATACTGCTGCAGGTGATTATGTAGAAGGCCAAATCCCACAACAACCAGCTCAATTTGTACTTGATTCACCAGAAAGAGCTGCATTCGCTGAGTATCTTAAAAAGCAAAATGTTGCTTTTAGTGAAGGATTAGTAGTTACTGGAGATTCATTTGTAGCTTCAACTAAGCAAAAGGATGAAATAAAAGAGAACTTCCCTGATGCATTAGCTTGTGAAATGGAAGGTGCTGCTTTTGCTCAAGTTGCTCATGCTTTTAATAAGCCATTAGTTGCAATGCGGGCAATCTCTGACAATGGTGATGGCAGTGCAAGTGAAGACTTTGATGTATTTGTTAAAAAGGTTGGAGCTAAGGCTGCTAAATTAATTAGTGATTACGTAGAAAAGATGAATTAACGTGCGTGAAATTTATTTGGATAACGCTGCGACTACTCCTATGTCTCCTAAGGTAATTGATGTAATTACTGATGAAATGAAAAATGATTTTGGTAATGCATCAAGTACTTATGAGTTGGGACGTCAAGCAAGAAATGTGATTGATCGAGCTCGTCATCAAATTGCCGCAAGTATTAATGCTAAAGATAATGAAATTATCTTTACATCAGGTGGCTCAGAAAGTAATAATACTGCCATTTTTGGTACAGCATACAGTCGAAAAAATATTGGTAAGAAGATTATTACCACGCAAATTGAACATCCTTCAGTTTTAAATCCTATGAAGCGATTAGAAGATGAAGGCTACAACGTTGTATATTTAAATGTTGATGAGACGGGACATATTTCTTTAGATGAACTGAAAAAAGAATTAACGCCAGATACAATTTTAGTATCGATTATGGCCGTAAATAATGAAGTAGGTTCCATTATGCCGCTTAAAGAAATTGGCAAATTGGTCAAAGAGAGCAATGCATATTTCCATGTTGATAATGTTCAAGGCATGGGAACGATTGATATTGATGTCAAAGCAATGAATATTGATTTATTATCAGTATCTGCTCATAAAATTAATGGACCAAAATTCTTAGGATTTTTGTATGAGAATTCTGATATTGATTTGCCAAATTTGGTTTTAGGCGGTGAACAGGAGACTAAACGTCGTGCTGGAACTGAAAATGTACCCGGTATTGCTGGCTTTGGCGAAGCAGTTAAAGAACTGACCAATATTGGTCATGATGATCTTCAGGCAAAATATGCGCATTTCCAAGATCTTATTTTGAACCAACTTGATCAAAATAAGATTGATTATAAAATCAATGGTGGTCATGGTCCTGGATATTCTCACCATGTCTTAAATCTATGGTTTAAGGGTATTTCTACTACTTCATTACAAACTAATTTAGATTTAAACGGTTATGCTGTCTCAGGTGGTTCCGCATGTACCGCAGGGTCACTTGAACCTTCACATGTATTAATTGCATGTTTTGGTGCAGATTCTCCTCGAATTAATGAATCAATTCGTATTTCGTTTGGGCGGTATAATACAGATGAAGAAGTAGAATCATTTGCTGAAAATCTGGTAAAAATTGTTCAAAGAATTCAATCTAAAAGAAAATAGTTGCTTTTAAAAAGAAAGTAACTTATTATAAATAAGTGAGGAAAAATATGGCAAATATAGTTGTGATTAATGGTGATAAACGTAAGTTTACTTTAAATCCAGAGTTAAAACTTTATGCTTTAATTGATGCTGGTTTTGTGAAGACTGCTAAGGGTAATTTTAATTATGAACATCCTTTGTATAATGATTCACCTTATAATGCACCAACTAAGTTAAAGATGACTGTTAATAAGGATTTATCTCATTTAACGATGGTTGTTACTGATCGCAATGGTTTGCAAAAGGTTAATATTTTTAAAAACAAGCAATTAGCGCCAACTGTAGATCTTTTAGATTACATTTTGAAGGATCTTGAAGAGCGTAAGATATTGCTTGAGGTAAAGGATTGATTGAATAATGGTTGACAATAGCAAGACTAGAGTAGTTGTAGGTATGAGTGGTGGTGTAGATTCATCAGTATCAGCATTATTACTCAAACAACAAGGCTATGATGTTGTCGGTGTTTTCATGAAAAATTGGGATGATACTGATGATTCTGGTGTTTGTACCGCTACTGAAGATTACGAAGATGTAAAGAAAGTTGCCGATAAAATTGGTATTCCATACTATTCAATTAATTTTGAAAAAGAATACTGGCATCGTGTTTTCGAATACTTTTTAAATGAGTACAAAAAGGGAAGAACGCCTAATCCTGACGTAATGTGCAATAGTCAAATTAAGTTCAAGTCATTTTTAGATTTTGCGATGGATCTAGATGCTGATTATATTGCAATGGGACATTATGCTAAAACTGTTAAAGATGCAAATGGTCTTACTCATATGATGCGTCCGAAGGATGGGAATAAGGATCAAACTTACTTCTTAAGTCAATTAAATCAAGATCAGATTAAGAAGGTTATTTTCCCACTTGCTAACTTAACTAAACCTCAAGTGCGTGAAATTGCCTTAGCTAATGGTTTGGCTACTGCTAAGAAGAAAGATTCTACTGGTATTTGTTTTATCGGTGAAAGAAACTTTAGAAAGTTCTTGAGCGAATTTTTACCAGCTAAGTCAGGTAAGATGGTTACCCCTGATGGCAAAGTGGTTGGTGAACATGCCGGCTTAATGTACTACACTATTGGTCAAAGACAAGGTTTAGGTTTAGGTTCAACTAAGGAATCAACGGATCCATGGTTTGTTGTTGGTAAGGACTTAAAGAAGAACGAATTAATCGTAGAACAGGGCTATGATAGTAAGCTTCTTTACGCAAGTCGCTTGAAGGCTAGTGATATGTCATTCTTTACTGGCAAGCCAGATCATGATGTGGAATTTCACTGCAGCGCTAAGTTCCGCTATCGTCAATGTGATGTTGGTGTAACTGTTAAGTATCATGCAGATGATAATACTGCTGACGTTTACTTTGATGAACCAGCTCGTGCAGTTACTCCTGGTCAAGCTCTTGTTTTGTACCAAGGTGAAGAATGTCTTGGTGGTGGAAATATTGATGCTGCTTACCAAGAAGACAAGCAATTGCAATTAGTATAAAATGAATTTTAAAAAAGGACGTTCGAATTTTCGAACGCCCTTTTCTTGTGTGTCGGGCATGACATTTCATCTAGTCTAGTGAAAGTCTAGACCACGGGTAGTTGTCGCCAAGTGTAGTGAACCACAAGCTGATAGCGGTGACGCTATGGGTGAAGGAAG